>JBAYFD010000007.1:0-20008 GCA_041667365.1 Fibrobacteraceae bacterium
AAGTATCTCGGGCTCATGGCGGTCGTGGCGGTGCATCTCACGCTCCTCACCGGCGTCTTTTACTTGATCCTCGCGATTACGCATTCCGGGCCGGACCTCGGACTTCTGAAGGCCGTGTATCTCGTGTTCTGCGAGATGGGCGTCATCGTCGCGGTGGCGCTTCTGTTCTCGAGTTTCAGCTCGCCTGTGCTGAGCGCGCTTTTTACGCTCGGCGTTTACCTTGCGGGTCACCTTTCCGATGAACTTTTGGAACAAGTGAAGTTCGTGCGCAGGGTGGGCGAGGTGGATGGCGTCGAGAGTGCGATGATGGAAAAAATAGCGGTCGTTATCCATGCCGTGTTCCCGGGGCTCTACCGGTTCAATGTCACGTCCTACGTGGTGCATGCGGTGGCGCTCCCGGGCCATTATATGCTTTGGAACAGCCTTTATGCGCTGGGCTACATCGCCGTGTTTCTCGCGATCGCTTCCTGGTGGTTCAGCCGGAGGGATTTCCTGTGAATAATCAATTGATGGCGCGCGTCCTTTTTTCGAACAAACTCGTGACGGAGGCGCAGATCGAACAATACTGGGGAAGCGTCACTCCGGACAAGGACATCGGAAAAATCCTGTGCAAAGCGGGTGTTCTTGCTCCGCAGATGTATGAACGCGTCGCGGAACATGTGATGCAGATGGAGGCGAAGACGGCGAAACCGGTTGCGGCACATGCGCCGCCTGCGGCGCCCGCTTCTGCTGCAAAGCCCGTCCCTGTCGTTCCGCCCGTGGTCCCGAAGGCTCCGGCGCCTCCTGAAGTGCCGCACCGTGAAAAAGTAAAGGCTGCTCCCGAGGCGATTGCGCTTGAGGGCAATAATCCTTACGGCGCCGTATCCGCTGATGTTCAGGTGGAGCAGGTCGTGGGTCTTGAATCCACGAGCATGGCGCCCGTTTCCGTTGTTCCGGTGGAGGAACCGGCGAAGGAAGACAAAACATCCGCTGCGTCGGAAGCCGCTCCTGATGCGACGCTACCGGACCGCTTTGCAGTGACTTCGGGCGAGGGAGACGTCAAGGCGCCCGATGCGGTCACTCCGGCGACTCCGTTTGTTCAGATGCTTGCTTTTGCGCGCAAATACAATGCGACGGACATTTATCTTCAGCCCGGATTTCAGATCATGATGCGCGTGGCAGGCACGCAGCATTACGTTTCCGACGCTGTGGTGGAAAATTCAAATTTGGATGAGTGGCTTTCCGAGGCGGCGAAAGGCTTCGCGGACGGTTACGTTCCCTTCGTCGGCCGGGATTTCAGCAAGACGCTTGCGCTCCCTGGCGCCGGCCGTGCGCGATTGACGGTCACCTGGGAGGATACGTCCCCGGCCTGTGCCATCCGGCTCATTCCCGCGGAATCGATGACCCTTGATAAATTTTACCTGCCCCCGTTCTGCAACGATTTCCTTTCTTTGAAAAGCGGGCTCGTGCTCATCGCCGGACCCTCGGGGAGCGGACGTTCCACGATGATGACGACGTTCGGCGAAACGATCGCCGCGTCTCGTCCCGTGTACATGCAGACGATTGAGAAACCGATCGAACGCCTTTTGAAAAATGCCAAGGGCATCGTGGTGCAAAAAGAAGTCGGACTCCATGCGCTTTCGGGCGAAGATGCGCTCCGCTGCGCCATCGCTGACGATGCGGATGTTATTCTTTTCGATCATCTTGAATCCGTCGATGAACTCTGGCTTCTGCTCCAGGCGGCGAGCGCGGGCGCTCTCGTTTTTGCGACTGCGTCTGGAAACAGCGTACTTGAAATGCTTACGCGCCTTCTGGACAGCGCTCCGGAAAGCCGCCGCAAGGCTCTCGCCTTTGCGATCGCGGAAGAACTCAAGGGCGTGCTTGCGCAGCACCTGATTCCCGTGGTGCAGGGACAGGGACAGATTCTCGCCGTCGAGGCGATGAAGGTGACGTCTTCGATTGCGAATTTCATCCGCCGCGGTGAACTGTCGCAGATTCCCGCCGCGATGAGCGCTTCGAAGAACCAAGGACAGACTTTGGACGATTCTTTGCAGAGCCTTGTGGAATCGGGTTATATCGAAGGTGTGGAAGCGTGGCAGCGTGCTACGGATTCCCGGCGTTTCATGGCTTATCGGCCGGATGCGCGCGGTAAAGGAGTTTAAAGATGGCTGCGGAAGTGGAAACTTTTTTGGACTATGCGCTTGAAGTCGGCGCGAGCGATCTCATTCTTGCCGAGGGTCTTGTCCCTGCGGTGCGCATTCTTTCGCGCGTGTGCGCCATTCCCGAAGCTCCGGCGCTTAAGTTCGGCGATCTGGAAAAATTGACGGGCGTCCTCAATGGGGAATCCGGCTCTTTCCGCGGAGGACCGTGGGGCGGTCGCCTTTGGTGTGTGCGTTATTCCCGTGAGGCGTTCGGCAAGATGGCGATGTTCCGCCCGATTCTCGGGGAATGCCCGGATTTTGCGGCCATCGGCGCTCCTGATGCGGTGTCCGGCCTTCTGCGGCTGGATACGGGTCTCGTGCTCTTCGCGGGCCCGGCGGACTCCGGGAAGACCACGACGGCTTCGTCGTTCGTGTCCGGAATCTGCAAAAAAAGAATTTGCCGCGCCCGTTTCCTTGATCCCGTCCCTGAATATGACATCGCGCCCGGGGAAAGCCTCGTTCATTACAAACGCGCGAAGGTGAGCGTCGAACAGGAAATCGCCCAGGGCATCGCCGCCGGGACGGATGTGTTCTGGCTTGGTGACATTTCTCAGAAAACCGTGCTTCCCATGCTCCGCGCAGCGGAGGCTGGTTCTCTCGTAATCGGCTGCATGACCGCCGGGAACGCCGTCGGAGTGCTCGATCATTTGTTCGCAGGGCAGACTCCGGCAAATGATGCGCTCTGTCGCACGCTTTTCGCATCGAATCTGAAGGCGATCATTTCTCAGAAACTCATTCCTGCCGCGGATGGCAAGAGCCTCGGCTGCACATGGGAAATCCTGTTCAATAACCAGGGCGTCGCTTCCTGTATCCGCAGCGGGGAACACTTCCGCATTCCGTCCCTCATTCAGGCCGGGGCCCCGGAAGGAATGATGTCCTTTATGCTTTCACCCGGAGCGTGAACAGATGCCATTTCCGCGACGGAACATTCTGCCGGTGTGCGCGTTGTCGCTTTTCTGCGCCGCGCATGCCTTTGCCCAGAGTTCAAGTTCCGCTGCGGTTCCGCAGGATACATCCGTTTCAAGTTCATCCGTTGCGTTGAGCGTGCCACTATCGGGCCCGTCCGCGCTGCCCGTGAAAATGCAGCAGCCTTTGCGTTCCGTGCTTTACCTGAGCGGCGGGGAGAAATCCCCATGGTTCTACCTCGGCGTCCTTTACGCTTTCCGCGATTACCGTATTCCGGTGGATTCCGTGTCGGGCACGTCGTGGGGCGCGTGGATCGGTTCCCTGTGGACTTCGGGCTGGAATCTGGATGACATTCAGCGTCTCCTTACGGAAGACGATGTCGCGCCGTATCTTTCGGAGGACGCTCTTTCCCCTTCGAAAAAGGAATCCCGGATTGCGCCGCTTCCGATAGCTCCGGCAGGAAATTCTGCGCTTGAAATGCGTTTCTCGCTCGCAGTGGATACTGCCGGCAATGCGTCGCTTCGCTCCCGGTCGCTTGTTCCGGATACGGCGGCGCTCCGCTATTCTCTTTTTAAGCTGCGCGTGCAGGAAAGCCTTGACCGCGCAAACGCCGGTGCGGTCGTTCCCTTTGCCGCGTCTTTGTGCGGTAAGAGTCTTTCCGGTTCTCCGTCCGATGTGTTGCGCACGTTGCCTTTCAGGGGTAACGCGTCGGCGGGAGATTTCTGCGGAATAGTTCCTGATGTTCCTGCGGATCCGTCGGTGTTCGCAATCGTGGCGATGCCTTTCCCCGTGCGGAACGCGGTGCGGAACACGGATCCGTGGCGCTCGGCGGTCATTGATGCGGCGCTTTCGCGGCTACAGAAAATGCCGTCGCCCGGTGTGGTTATCCGTCCGCATTCCCTGATGAACTTGAAAACGCCTGCGGATTGGATGAAGGCCGGTTACAAGGAAGTGGAAGCGCGCATGGGCGATTTTTCGCCGGTAATGAACCGTCCCCGCATTTATGTCGCATCGAAGGACACGCTTTATCCCCGTTTCCGTTATGCACCGTCTTTTGACAGTTTGCCTTCGGAGGTCTATTCGCATGTAGCGGCGCTTTGGAATCCCGCGGATACCGGATTTTCCGCTCCGGAAAATTTTGCGCGCAGGCTTTTCGCGTCTCCGCTGTATGATTCCCTGCAGATGAATCTGGAGCGCGACGGTTCCCTTTCCATCATTGCGTGTGAATCTCCGATTTTAGATGTCAAGGTAGGCGGCTTCGGCTCCAATGTCACAGGAGCGAACGTTTATGGAAACATTCTTTTTAATTATGTGAATCAGTTCGAGTACCGCCTTTCCGCGGCGGGATTCGCCGGTGAGAATTCGTACGGCTTCTCTCCGGAGATGCAGCTTCGCGGAATGTGGCAGGGCAACGGAAATTTCTATGTCCGCGGCGATTTTGCGAAGTATGAACCTCTGCGTAGCTATTTCAGCGACGATTCCGTGAAACTTCGCATTTATAGGGAAAAACGGAGCGATGCCTCGCTCGGCCTGGATTATGCGCTGGATTCCATCCGGAATATCGGCGTGAAAGTCACCGTGGGCAATGGCAAGTTCGTAACGGCGCTTTCCTCGGTATACGGCGAGATGGAGACTCACTCGCTCGCCCCGGATTTAGTTTATACGGAAAGCTCCGCGGGATATGTTCCCTGGTTTGGATTTTCCGGGCATTCCATAAGCGGAAATGCCGGCTTCCGCTCCGTGAACCTCGCCGTGAACGGCATGACTTCCGCTCCGCTTTATTTTTCATCGTCCGTCGATGCGGGCGCTTTCGTTTCCCCCTGGCGCTATCTTACCTTCGGCGGCGGCGCCGCGGGCGGCGTGAACATCCGCCGTGAATCCGGTTATGGCTACGAATATCCGGAAACATTCAATGTCTCGGATGATGAAGAGGAATACGCCATCGAGAACCGCTATCGGTTGCATGAACATCCGACGCCGTGGAGCGAAGAATGGAATTTCACGGATTTGAGCTCGCACCATTACGGGCTTGTTCGCGCAAGTATCGGCCTGCATTCGGAATATTTCGGGGCGTGGATTTTCGGCGCTTACATCCGGGATTTCGAAGATAATCCGACGATAGATCTCGGCGTGAACCGGCTGATCCTGGAGCCTACGCTCCGCGCCGCATACAAGTCTTTGGAAGTCCGGGCGGGGATGAGCCGCCTCACGGATGTTGATAACGTTTCCGATTTCAAGAACTTCAAAAATTATCGTTACTTTGTTAAATTTGGCTCGTTCCAGTTCGGGAACTGATGTAGTTTTTCCAGCCGCCGAAAGCGGTGATGTCTTCCGCATCCTTTAAGGCGCAGGGCTCGCAGAGGAATCCTTTGCAGGTCTCTCCGCTTCCAAGCTCTATTGTCCCGATGGTCATCGGCGCGGGAATCCCGGCGACGAACATTCCGAATTCCGAAGGCAACAGGGACCAGATTTCCACATCGATGGCCGTTCCTTTTTCGCAGAAGACGAGTCCCGGTTTCGGCGGAGTCGTTCCTTTGATTCTATAGAGGCGGTAATGCGTACTGGTCTTCGCTTTACGTACAAATTCTGCTCCGTGGGAAATAAGTTCCTGATTCAGAGGGAGCCCTGAAAGGTGGGCCCCCGCCACCGCCACGGAAATGCGTCCCGTGTTTTTGGGGATGGCGGCGGCGGACGGTTCGCGCCGCAGGGCGCGCCCCGTGGCGCCTAGGGTCCATCCGAGAATGTCTTCAAGGCGCCGGCCCGCCCGGACGAGTTCCTTTTCGCGCCACGGCCCTGCGATGAGCGTTATCCCGGCGGGGAGCTCGTCATTCCGCGGAATTCCCGGTATGGCGAGCGCACAGCAATCGGCGAGATTTACGAAGTTCGTATAAGTGCCGAGCGAAACGTTGATCGCTACGGGATCGTTGAGAACATCGCTTATGGTTGGAAAGCGCGGCGCCGTAGGGACGAGAAGTGCCGTGTAAGGTTCTATGATCGTCCGTATCCTGAGGGCGAGTTCCGCGCGGCGGTATTCTGCGCGCCACATATTCGCCGCGGAGAATACTTTCCCCTGGTTCAGAATTTTCGCGATGACGGGATGAATGTCTCCGGGGTGTGCCGCGGCAAACGCGCCTATGGTCGCCGTCCGCTCCGCAATCCAGGCGTCACCGTACAGGATCTCGGCGAGTTCGTGCATCGGGGAAAAATCGACGGGTGTGAATTCCGCTCCCTCGGCTTTCAGCTTTTCAAGAGTCGCGATCCAGGCATTATGCGCGCATTCGTCTCCGAACCAGTTCGCTTCCGATGGTATCGCGAAGTGCAGACGCTTTGCCACTTTGCCTGCGCGGACATCCCGTTTTTCCCGGCTGTAGGGGTCTTTGGAATCGAACTCGCCGATGATGTTCCCAATGGTGTCCGCGTCATCCACAGTGAGCGCGAAAACGGAGACGCAATCGAGCGTTCTGCACGCGGGAACGACCCCGCGGCTACTCACGAACCCCCGCGTCGGTTTCCAGCCCACGATATTGTTAAAGCCTGCGGGAACGCGCCCGGAGCCCGCCGTATCCGTTCCGAGCGCGAAGGGCACTGTGCCCCGTGCGACGGCGACAGCGGAACCGGAGCTGGAACCGCCGGGAACGTAATCCGCGTTGAACGGATTTTCCGGTACGCCGTAAGGGGAGCGGACGCCAACGAGTCCCGTGGCGAACTGATCCATGTTCGTCTTTGCGATGACTATCGCGCCGGCTTTGCGCAGGAGCGCGACCGCGTGCGCGTCTTCTTTCGCCTCGTAAGCGAATGCGCGGCAGGCCGCCGTCGTAATGAATCCTTTTACATCGATGTTGTCTTTTACTACAAACGGAATTCCGTAGAGCGGTAGCGCGCGGGCCCCTTCCTTTTCTTTGGGGAGTGCGTCTATCTGTGAATTCAATATTTCCGGGGAAGCGATGCTTATCCAGACCGGATCGGAAGAATCCAGCGATTTTAAAAGCTCATTGAGAATGGCTTTCGGAGAGATTGTTTCTGCGCGGTATGCGTCTCGCCAGTCCTGCAATGTTGAACCGAATTGCATCATAGTTGATCCTCGTCTGAAATATTAAGCAAATAACGAGCCAACGGAAAATGGCGAAATTTGGAAAAAGCGGGGAGGTACTGCTGCCGGAAATTACAATTTTGAAGGCGTAGTCCTGGCAGAATTTACGGAAATGAATTTTATGTAAAGACGTTAAAAAAGCGCTCCGCGATGGCGGAACGCTTTTACCTATAAAATAAACACTACTTGCTGATTCCGAAATCCGAATCGCTCATACCGTAGAAACGGATGTCGTCAAGGTAGATTTCAAGGGAATCGTCGACGCTTTCTCCGTAATTTTGTCCGTTTGCGAATTGCAGATAGAATACCGCTTTGTCGTTGTCCGCCCATTTCGCACCATCGGTTTCAAGCTGAGAATACGGGGTGGGAACCCATTGATCAAACCAGATTGTGTCCGTTTTCCATTCGCTCGTGAGTTCGATGGATGTCTGGAATTTTCCCCAGTCGCCGGCGACGGAGGAAATCTTGTCATAATTCATTCCCCATGAAACCATGAACGTGCCATAGCCCTTGACTTTAAAAGTTAAAGCCTTGAGGTTGGTCATATCAAATGTTTTGGAACCATCGAAACTTGAGCCGAAGCCGATCCAGGGATAGCTATCACCTTTGAGGTGGAACTTGGCGTATAGTCCGTTGCCGGTGGCTCCTTTGTTTGAGATCAGCGTGCTGAAATTCGTTTTATAAGTGCTCGTGTCCAGCTTTTCGTAATTGATCAGCGTGCTTGTGATGATTGTGTCGCCGCTGATATTGAATGCGCGGGAAAGGGAATCGTTGTAAACATACCAGTAGCCATTGCCTGAGTCGAGACTGCCTTTTTGCGTTGCAATTTTTCCGGAGATAGCGTTCAGGTTGATGTATTTGCCGGTGTAGGAATCGAAATTATCGAATAGCACATAACCCAGTGTGTCGAGACTTGGGTAATTTGTGATTTTTGTAAAATCGACGCTTGGACGGAGGAGCGCGCTCATCAGGTATTCGTGCCATACGCCTGGGTCTTTATCGTTGTCGTAGACACCGAAGCCCGAGGAAAATTCCCAGTAAGCGCAGGCGAAACCATTGCTTGTAGCTGTGGTGCGCACAAATTCAGTCCACAGAGCCCGGGATGCAG
This sequence comes from Fibrobacteraceae bacterium, assembly GCA_041667365.1. Taxonomy (GTDB): domain Bacteria; phylum Fibrobacterota; class Fibrobacteria; order Fibrobacterales; family Fibrobacteraceae; genus JBAYFD01. The sequence goes on from JBAYFD010000007.1 coordinate 8,285, forward strand.
AATCGGCCATTTCATAAGCGCCAAATTCACCCAGATAGACTGGAATATTGTTCTTGTCGGACCAGGCTTTTACTTTGGCGAATGCCGTTGTCACGGCGGATTGCTGCGCACTTGTCGCTGTCCAGAGCGTGCCTGTGGGGTACTGAGGTTCGGTGAATGTCGCTCCCTGATGCGTAAAGTTCATCGGCTCGTAATAATGGAATGTGGCGATGATATTTTTTACACTATCGGGAAGAGTGAGTGCCGTGAGGCCGGTGTAGGAATTCCAGTTGCCTCCGCCGATCATGATCACACGGTTCGGAGAAATCGCGCGGATGACTTTGATTGTCGTATCGATTAGGGATGTTAATGTCGTACCGGAAAGCTTTTCGCGCGGTTCATTTAAAAGTTCGATTACTAAGGAATCCGGACTGTATGTTTTGAAGTGTTCCATCATCTGGCGATAAACGTCGAGGTAACAGGGCTCCTGTCCCGCAGGGTCGGTGTACATATCCGCCCAGTGGTGAGAGTCAATGATCGCGATCATGCCGTTCTGCGTTACGATGTCCACGGCGTGAGTGATGCGTGCCATCCAGGCGGAATCGACCGTGCAGCCTGTCGCTGTGCTGTCGGAAAGATGAGTGTCCCAGCGCACCGGGATGCGGATGTTGGTGAATCCGGAATCCGCCAGAGCCTTCACTCCTTCATCACTGAAGGTTTCTCCCCAGGAGCCTTCGTCCGGCGCTTCGAATATGTTGCCCATGTTTATGCCGACACCCATCCGTTTGACGAGGGCCGCCGCGCCGATGGAAGCTTTTTCCACGAATGAAGACGATGAACTGGCTGTCGAATCTGCGCTGGATGAGGATATCGCACCGGAGGAGGAAGATCCATCATCGCTGCTGGAAGATGAGCCGTCGGAGCAGGCGGAGAATAGAATCGCCGCCGTTGCGAAACATAACGCTGATTTCATTTTTGTCATAACTGACCCCGGGAAGGAAAATGTCTCCTGAAAGTAAATTTTTCCGGGAGACTTGTTCTTTGCCGCTCATTACAAAGTCTTGTAAAAGACCTTGCAAAGGCGGGGATTGCAGCTAAATATAAACTTGAAAAAAAACAAAGGGGAACGATTCTCCTGAAATTCGCGTTCCCTGCTGTAAACGCGGAAAAGCGGGCCCCCGGAGGGGGGCCCGCTGCATTGGAGAATACGGAACTCGCTATATCAGCCGATCGCCTGCTCTCCGCGCTCTTCGGTGCGGATGCGGATTACGTCTTCGATCGGAAGGATGAATATCTTGCCGTCGCCGATTTCCTTTGTCTGCGCGGCCTTGATGATCGCCTTGACGGTCTTTTCCACGAAGGGCTCCGTCACGGCGATTTCGATGCGGACCTTTTTGAGGAGGTTCACTTCGTTCATCACGTTGCGGTAGGTTTCGGTGTACCCGCCTTGCTGACCGCATCCGAGGGCGTTCGTCACGGACATCTTGTAGATGTCCTGCTTGAACAGTTCCTGCTTCACGTCGTTCAGCTTATCAGGTTGAATGTATGCAATGATTAACTTCATCATATATTTATCCTCCCGCATTACATGTTAGAGAAGAACTGGAATCCGCTGTAGGCTTCGGAACCATGCTCGCCAATGTCGAGACCGCGCATTTCTTCCTTCGCCGGGACACGGAGTCCCATGGTCTTCTTCAGGATGAAGAACAGAGTGCCGGCAGTGAGCGCGACCCAGGCGAATACGGAAACCACGCCCAGGAGCTGTACTCCGATCATTCCCATGCGGGTGTGCATTCCGCCGAGAGCAGCGAGATTGCCGAATATGCCCACCGAGATCGTGCCCCAGGCCCCGTTCATCGCATGGACGGAGATGGCGCCCACCGGGTCATCGATATGAAGCACTTGTTCGAAGAACATCGCGGAAAGCACCACGAGCACGCCGGCGATGGCTCCAATGATGAGGGCAGCGCCCGGGCTTACGACATCGCAGGGAGCGGTGATCGCGACGAGGCCCGCGAGGGCTCCGTTGAGCGTCATCGAAACATCCGGCTTGCCGCCGATGATCCAGGAACTGAACATTGCGGTGATGGTCGCGATCGCAGCGGCGAGAGTCGTCGTCACAGCAACGTGAGCCATCGAAGCATGAGCGAGACCGCTCAGGGTCGAACCGCAGTTGAATCCGTACCAAGCGAACCACAGGATGAACACGCCGAGGGTCGCGAGAGCCATATTGTGGCCTTGGATCGCCCGGACGTGAATCTTGCCGTCTTCGCCTTTCACATACTTACCGATGCGCGGACCGACCATGATGGCGCCCATCATCGCGGACCAGCCGCCCACGGAGTGCACCACGGTGGAACCGGCAAAGTCATGGAAGCCGAGCTCGGAGAGCCAGCCGCCGCCCCAGATCCAGTGACCTGAGATCGGGTAGATGACCGCGGAGATGACGAGTGAGTAGACCAGATACGAAGTGAATTTCGTGCGTTCCGCCATGGATCCGGAGACGATCGTCGCCGAAGTCGCACAGAAGACGACCTGGAAGAACCAGCTCAGCATATCGCCTGAATTATGCATCATGAAGTCGCTGAAGCCGATAAACTTCCCGGCTTCGACGCCCATTTTGCCGTACATCAGGCCCCACCCGATGAAGAAGAACACCACCGACCCTATGCAGAAGTCGAGCACGTTCTTCATCAGAATGTTGTTCGCATTCTTCGCGCGGCAAAGTCCGCATTCGACCATCGCGAATCCGGGCTGCATGAAGAACACGAGCGCGCCGCATACGAGAAGCCAGATTGCGGTAAGACTGTGGCTGAAGGTATCGTTCTCATCCTTCTGCGACACGGTCGTTCCGTCTCCGTTCGTCTCAGCGACGATTTTCTCCGCCGGGAGGCTCTTGACCTCCGGCGGAGCCTGGGTTGCAGGTGTTGCCGCGACAGTTTCCGTCGCGGCGGGTGGGGTCGCCGGTACTGCGTCTTCGGCGAACGCGGATGTTGCCGATAGCGCAGTACAGACGATCAGAGTGAGACCGAATATGATCTTGTTCACAATGACGCTCCTTGATGAGTTTCACTGACCCCCTTTAAGCAAAGAGCGTGCCTGAATTTATATATGCCCGGAAAGCTAATAAAAACAAGGCCTCCGTGGAACGGCTCTGGAGATTGTCTTTAACTTGGTGACATTTTCGTCGGAAACGGATACGTTTTTGTGAATTCGTCTTTTGCCGGATGAATGGATGCGGACAAGGTATGCGCCCGGTGCAGGCGCGCGGATTGCCGCCGGTGCGGCTCTTATTTTTTCCGCCGGGTCACATTCGCTGTAAAGCGCGGAAATTTCATTGTCCGGAAGCGCCCGTGAATAGATGTGCAGGTCGTACCGGGCGACGATGTGCACCCAGCTCCCTGGGAGATCGTGTCCTTTGGCGTTTCCATACGGCCTTGCCAGTAGCTCTTGGTGCCTAGTCCGTCGGCGAGGTTGAACGCGTAAGCGGAAATGCGGTTGTGTCGGTTCGTGTCATGCGGAGCGTTCATTCCTATTCGCCCGAAGTCCCCTTGCCCAGAAAATTCACGTAGCAGCCTCGTCCGCGACTTTGAAATCCAGCGGGTCCGGGTTTATCCATGCGGAAGCGATGAGCGCCTTTGTGTCATGATGCTGAACGCATCATTGTCGGGCAAGGAAAAGTAGGAGGTCTCCCCGTCAAATGCGCAGGCGGATTCCGGGTTTCCGAAACGGTCGCTTGCGAAAGTCACGTTCAGCACCGTGTCTTTTCCGAGGTCCGTCCCCGCGAGGTGCGCAACGCTTCCTGAACATGGATAGTAGGCGACGAGCCTGTCCGCGGGAACCGCTGCGTAAACGGAAATCGCGGCGGCGCAAAGAATGGATGTGAAAGAATTTTTTCCCATACCGTACGCCTTCTGCCCTTAAAATATATTCTGCGCGCATGTTACAACTTGTTTCCGGGCAAAGAGAAAGTCCGCACTGTGGCGGACTTTCTCTTTTAGTTTGTACGTAACCTCATTCCGGAACGCTTGCGCCGGGGTGCGCGGCGAGGAATGCCTTGCGGTTCTTGTTCGCAAGCCTGCGGAACTGGTCATGCTCCTTGAGGGACGCGCTGAAATAGTGCGTCTTGGAACCGTCGTCTTTCGCCACGAAATAGAGCTTGTCCGTTTTTTGCGGGAACAGCACGGCTTCGATGGCGGCCCGCCCGGGGTTCGAGATCGGTCCCGGCATGAGTCCCATGAACTTGCGCGTATTATAGGGGCTGTCGCTGTCGAGCTCGCTTTTGAGGAGCGGTCCCGTGAGCTTGCGGAAAATGAACCGGACGCTCGGGTCCGATCCGAGCGTGATGCCGTCCTTGAGGCGGTTCAGGAAAACTCCGGCGATGAGCGGGCGTTCGTCCGGGTTCCCCGTTTCCTCTTCCACGAGGCTCGCGAGCGTGAGTACCTGATGCCATCCGCCGAGGGAATCCCACAGGGGGCTGGCCTTCGCCTTGAGCTCATCGCGCAGCCGCAGGTTTTCCTTCACCATCCGGGCGATGATGTCCTCCATCTTCGCTTCGTAGGGGAACGGATACGTCGCCGGGAACAGGTACCCTTCGAGATTGTCCGCGTCCACGCCCAGGCTGTGCGCGAAGGCGGAATCGTGGGTGAGGCTGTCCCAGCGCACGGAGTCTATGTCCGGGAAGCCCTGCCTCAGGTATTCCGGAAATTCCCATGTCGCGCGGCCTTCGGGGATGGTGATGCGGTGCTCCGCGTTCTTCCCGGAGGCGATGTAATCGACCAGGTCCTTGAGGGAGAGCCCCGCGGGGATGTCGTACCAGCCGGCCTTGAGCGGCGCGTCATGGAGCCTGCACCACAGGGAAAAGGCGAAAGCGTGCCGCAGAACGCCCTTATTCTGCAAAATCCGGCCGACCTTGGTGGCGGAGGTGCCTTTAGGGAGATAAACCAATGTCGCAGCGTTATTTACGCAGGGGGACCTCACTTCGTGGTAGGTTTCAAAGGCGGCGATGAGCAATAAAATGATACAGGTAATCAGCAAAAAACGGCCGAATTTTTTCATAAACACAGAATATACAGAAAAAAAAGTTGTCCGGTGTCACAAATAAAGGATATATTTGGGATACACTTGATCAGGGTTAATTTTTCTCGCTGAGGATAGATATGAAGAAGATTATGTTCTGCGTTATTGCTTTGACTGCCGTCGCCGTGCTTGCTGCTCCGGGCAAGGTGAAGTCCAAGCGTGGTGACGTCGATCTCACGAAAGATAAAGATGGCGGCAGCGTTGTCTGTTCCGCCAGCTTCAACGATGAAATGAAAATTCTTAAGGACGGCGATGATGCCGTTCTCGTGAAGGCCAGCTGCGGACAGGGCTGGGTCGCGAAGAGCAAGGTCGAATATGTGGCTCAGGCTGCAGGTGATAAGTCCCTCAAACTGGAAGGCGTGGACGTCGTCGGCTGGCTTGATAACCCGAGCGCTGTGTTCGTCCTTGATCAGGATGCCGCGGATTTCGATGGCGTGAACATCGACCGTGACTTTAAGGAATACCTTCAGCACACGATGGACCGCGAAACTATGGAAATGCATAACAACGAAAACTGATTCGTCAGTTCAGTTGTGCGCAAAGGAAGCAGGTCTTAGACCTGCTTTTTTTATGTACCCCGTCATCCCGGTCATCGAGCCGGGATCTTGCTTTCCTCTGTAGGCGCAGTTCCGGCGGTTACGTCCAGGGCCCCGTTCTATTTCTTTTCCACGCGCGCGGCGATGAAAAGGCCTATCTCAAAGAACAGCCAGGTGGGAACCGCAAGCAGAAGCTGGCTCATCACGTCCGGGGGCGTGAGTATTGCCGCTAGAATTAGAATCACGACGATTACGTAGGGGCGCTTTTCGCGCAGGGAAGCGCAGGAGACGAACCCGAGGCGCACCGCGATGAGGACGACGAGCGGTGTCTGGAACATCGCGCCGAACGCTAAACAGAGCCAGCCGGCGAGTTCCAGAAAATTCGAAAGTCCGATCATCGGCTGGATCTGCAGGGAGCCGAAGCTGGAAGAAAAATTCATCAGTAGCGGAAGTATCAGCCAGGCGCAGAACAGGACGCCTCCGAAGAACAGGACGGACGCGGAAAAAATGCCGAGCCGGAGCGCGCGCCGTTCATTCGGGTAAAGCGCCGGCAGAATGAACCGCCAGATTTGCCACGCGACCCAGGGGTAGGCGAGCACCAGCGCTATCACCAGCGCGAACTTGAGCTCCACGAGGAACACTTCCATCGGGGTGAAATAATGAAGCGCGCCGATGCCCGCGGGAATGGAATGCGCGACGAGCGCGGTGATGATTTTCGGCGCGAGGAAATAGCCGGCGGGGAAAAGAACCGCCACGGCGATTATGGAACGCAAAAGCGCCTCGCGAAGTGCTTCGAGGTGCGCGATGAATGTGTTTGCGCCAGGCTCCGCCATCAGACGTCTTTTTTCATCTGGTCGGGAACGTCCGCCGTGGTTCCGGCGGAGTTCGTCTTATCCTTGATTTCTGCGGTCTTTTCCGCTGCTTTCAGCAGGTCTTCGCCTTCCTTGTGAATCTCGTTCTTCGCCTTTTTGAATTCATAGGCGGCGCGGCCGAGTGATTTTGCAAGGTCGGGAATGCGCTTCGCGCCGAACAGCAGAAGCACGACGATGACGATGAGAAGAATTTCAGTGAAGCCTATGGACATAAGGAACTCCGTTATTTTTGCTGAATATACATTATGGGCATCTCTAAAAATAGTTTTAGGAAGTGAAAAACAAGCAAAGTGAGCAGGGCAAAGGCATGCTCGCTTGATTTTATCGGCGAAACGCAACTGCGGAGATGAGATCGTCCATAAAGAGGCTCCGGCTGCCAACAGATCTCAGTCCGCTATCGCGATGAATCATTGAAATAGATTCCGGGAATCAGCGGATGAATTCCTTGAGCGCATGGAAAAGCTTGTCTGGTTCCACGAGCTTTGGAATGTCTCCGTTCATTTCCGCGGCTAGGCAATTCGCCGGTGATCTCTTTCCAGATATTTCGGTTTGCGTTGAATCGCTTTTTCATCGGTGCATTTCCTGGCTTGCAGCTTAGCACCCAGTTCTCACATGGGGCATTCTACCATAGAGCAATTCACGCGGTAAATGGCGACGTAACCGGGCATCATTTTTGCAAGATAAATGAGAGTCTCTTGGGTGAGTTCCATTTGATGTCCTTTATTTTTCAAATTTATGCAAACAATTTTTCACTGCAAACAGATTTTTGTCTTTGGAACTTTTTAAAATCATTTTTGAGGGCTTTTTCAATGTCGCCGCGTATCGTGACCCCTGATTTTATACCCTGATTACGGATTAATGGAGCGGTATAGATCGGTTTCTCTGGAGAGACACTCCCGAATCAAACCGTTCACGTTTTCATTTGTCCCTCGCTGCCGCAGGGCTATGCGGATCAGCGGAACTGATCTTCACGTTGGTTCTTCTTTGTGTGCGCTTCGTGCAACGCCGTTTCTTTCCTGCGATTCCATGTGAGGCTTTTCCAACGTTGATCGGGGATTCTCTCCTATGCTCTCTTGAACGCCTTCAGCGTTGTCTTGGCGTCCGCACCCTTGCAGCAGCCTTTTTCGGTTTCCTCAAAATACGTACAAAAAGGCCATTTCGGTGGAATGAGCCGATTATTAAGGGGAGGGATGGTTCGCATGCCGACGGGATGAATGCCAATACGATATTCTTTTCAGCCTTGAATGATGAAGGAATCCTTTCCCCTAGGATCGTTTTGGATTCTTGTTTTTTTTGAAATTATCGGCTCATTTTTAAAGTGGACTTGTAGAAATAAATTGGAGTTTCTATATTGTCGTCCACGAAAGAATAAATATTATCCAAGGAGAAACAATGAAACGTTTGATTTTGGGCCTTACCGCCGTTACCATGTTTTGCTCTTGTGCGGGCATCAACCTCAAACACCCTGATGTAGATCAGGTGAAAACGATCGCTCTGGTCGGTGCGACCGCTAATGTGGAATATGGTGATATCGATGGTAAGGAAAAGAAAAAATCTGACGGCGCGGCATTTCTTGATGCTGTCACCAAGGCCGTAGTCAATTCGACGCGTCCGGAAGCTACTGCGGAACAGGTTGCCATCGTGACTTACGGAGCGAAAGCCCTGAATGAAGCCTTTAATTCATTTAATGGCTGGCGCTCCATTCCGCTCGATTCCGTGATAGAAAATTCCGCATATCAGAATATTTTCAAACCGAGTTCGGAACATGCGGTGGTGAATAAGCTGGAAGGCTTCGCTCAGTTTCTTGATAAGGCGAGTTGGGCGACTCCCACCGGGATGCATCCGGTGCCTTATGATGCAGTTGTTCCGCAATCGACCACTTATGTGAACGGCGAAAAGGTCGAAGCGGAGACGCTCCGTCGCCTTGCTAGCCTTTGCGATTCCCTCCATGTGGACGCGGTTGCCGTTGTGCAGTATTATTTTGCGTATGATAGAACATGGCTTTCCGGAATCAAGGGCTCTGGCTTGCTCAGTAGTGCCCGCGGTTATTCCAAACCGATGGTCGGTATGAATGTCGCCGTGATCGATAGAAATGGGAATGTCGTCCTCAGCACGGATCGCGGCTGGGGTAAATTTAAAGCGGAAGATTCCGTCCCGATGATGTATCAGGATAAAGTAGATCTCAAGGACGGCGAAGGCAAGTGCGTCGATGGCTATAATAAGACGATTGATATGGCCGTCTCTGCTTTCAAAACCAAAGTTAATGAGAAGTTTTCGAAGAAGTGATTGATTCTTCCATGTCAAAAGCGAAGGCATCCTGGAATTCCGGGATGCCTTTTAACATTGTTGCCCTTCAGATTCCGCTTTATCTGATGGAGTTCACGCCGATGCGGTTCTTATCGATTTCGCGCGGCGCATCGCGTTCTTTTGTTTTACCGACGATGATTCCGCAGCAGGGGGTGAATTCTTCGGGGAGTTCGGGACGCATGACGAGCGCCGCATCTTTATTGACGGAGCGGATGGTACCCCAATGAGGCAACTGCCATAGCCGAGCGCGGTCGCGGCGAGGTTCATGCTGTAGGCCATGATCGCAGCGTTGGAGAAGGGAACGTTGTTCGCATTCTGCGGGTCGAGCGTCGTGGAAACGACGATGAGCGCGGGCGCGCCATAGAAGGGTTGAAGCCCCGGTCGGTCGCTGTCCTTTGTGGCACATTCTTGGAATGCTTTCAGAAGTTCAGCGCTTTCGACGACTGTGATATAGATCCGTTTCTGGAATGCTTTCGCCGGTGTAGCGGCGGGTGGATCTGCGTGAAAGGAGTGTGTTGAATAATTCCATGGTGCACCTCGAGGTGCTTGCCTTGAATTTACAAAATCAACTTGCCGTATGATACCAGTTCCAGAGCATTCCGGACAGGCTCGGATTACGGATAAAACTATCCGGATTACGTACTCCGGGAATCAGCGGATGAACTTTTTAAGGGCCAGGAAAAGCTTTTCCGGTTCGACGGGCTTTGCGATATGTCCGTTCATTCCGGCGGCGAGGCATTTCTGCACGTCATCATCGAAGGCATCCGCGGTCATGGCGATAATGGGCACGCTTCGGGCATCGTCGCGCCTGAGCGCCCGGATTGCTTTCGTGGCATCGTAACCGTTCATGATAGGCATCCTGATGTCCATTAGGACAGCATCGTAGAAGTTGATGGGGGAACGGTTGAATACTTCCACGCCGCGCGCTCCGTCATCCGCCACTTCGAGGAACATGTCTTTTTCGGCGAGGAGGGCCTTCATGATTTCCTGATTCAGCGGATGGTCTTCGCAGAGAAGGATTCGCTTGTTCGCGAGCGAGGCGAGGTCATCGGCGTTGTCTTCCTCCGCGTTCTTTGCGGGAAGCGCTTTTGCCGGGATGAAATCGAAAACAGCGGAGAATATGAAAGTTGTCCCTTTGCCGATTTCACTTTCGACGGAGAGCTTCCCTCCCATGAGATCGACCATCTTTTTCACGATGGCGAGTCCGAGCCCGGAGCCGCGTGCTTCTGAAGAGTCGTCACGGTCTTCCTGCGTAAAGGGTTCGAAAAGAACTTTCTGGAACTTGGCGCTCATTCCTATCCCGTTGTCAATGATCCAAGAATCTATGGCGAGCTTGTTCTCTGATGTTATATGCTCGCGGACCTTTAATGTGATCGTGCCCCCCTCGGGCGTGTATTTCGTCGCATTGGAGAGCAGGTTGAAATAAATTTGATTGACGCGCAGGGAATCCATCAGGGGGACTGCGTCCATGCAGATCTGTGTATCGATGACCAGCTTCTGATTCTTGTCCATGCAGAGCGGCCTGATCACGGCGTCGAGATAACTGGAAAAATCCGTGAAAACATAAGGAGCCTTGCGGAGCGCGATTTTGTTGCTTTCCGCTTTGGACATGTCAAGGATGTCGTTCACGAGTCCGAGCAGGAACTTAGAAGACATGTCAATCTTTTTCAGGCAGTCTTTCGTTTTTTCCGGGTTTTCTTTTTGCTCTTTCGCTATCCGGGACATTCCGATGATTCCGTTGAGCGGAGTGCGGATATCGTGGCTCATCCGTGAGAGGAAATCCGTCTTGGCGGTGCTTGCGGCGGTGGCTTGCCTGCGCAGTTTCTGCTCCGCTTCGAGCTGCTCTGAAATCTGGCCCTGTAGACGGATTTCTTCGGTGACGTTCCGGTAGGTGCCGTAGAATATTTTCCCTTTTTCCGATACTTCCCGCAGAACGGCGTCGACCGTGACCCAGATGTAATCTCGGGAATTCGTCATTAATCGGAAGTTGGGCACGGTGAACTGCTTCTGTGAGTATCCGGCCTTGTATGCGGCCTGTACCCGTGCGAGGTCTTCGGGGTGAACTCCGCTGAATGCGTTCGTGAAATATTCGACGATGCCTTTCTCCGAATTTCCTGTAATATCTTTGGACTTTTGCACGCCTTCGTCAAAGCCCAGGAGCCGCGGCATCTGCTTGTTGGAATATTCGATATTCAGATGATCGGGGTCGGGCATCACAAGCACGCAGACGCCGCTCGAAATATAATCGAGGATGTCCTGTACGCGCTTTGTTTCCGTTTTGACGTATTCCAGCTCGCGCTGCTGCTGATGGTAAGTTCCCGTGACATCGGAATTGAGAATGAGGACGGAATCGTGCGTATCGTCGAGGTAATAATGCTGGAGCTTACGGAAGACGATCTTCTCCGGATGTTCCGGCGATGTGCCGCGTATGGTGATTTCGTAATGACCATGTTCATCGAGCTCTTTGCGGAGGTGCGCGAGGTCGGTTACTTCTTTGTACTTCTCATGATCTTTAGGATATACCCAGGTGCTGAGCACGTGCTTCCGTACTTTCGCGATGCTGCAGAGCGAACCGGGATAGGCGAACAGGGCGTGGTATGCCTCCGGAAGCGATTTCCCGAGGTAGAACGCCTCTATCATTTCTGCGCGGCAATGAAGCACGGCGACGAATTCGAATTCCTGATTTGTGATGATGTTCAGGATGCCCTCGCGCTGCTTTTCCCTGGAAATGTCCAGAGAATACAAAACGCCTTCGATATCGCCCGTCTCTGGGTTCTTGAGCATGTTGACGTAGGTGCGGACCCAGAAAGGCAGGCCTCCCACCCCGCAGCGGTGATATTCTTCGCACAAAGTATCCTTTCCGTTTTTGAACGCCTCCAACATTTTCTCCCGGTTGAATTTCCTGAGAAATTTATCGCGCTCCCGGATATCGGAAATATGCGTGGAGACTG
>JBAYFD010000008.1:0-19349 GCA_041667365.1 Fibrobacteraceae bacterium
GCGGTGTCACGTTGTTCCATCCTCACCCCTTCGGGGCCGGCCTGAAGGCCAGCTCTGCGAACCCTGATGTTCCCATAGGGAACCGGGTCCTAGTCATAAAAATGAATTTTTAGAGGTGCCCTTTAGTCATTTAACCCGTTTTAATTCGATACGGCGATTTCAGCGACGGCGAAAGCGGGAACCTTGATGGAAGAATAGGAATCGTTATATTCCGAACCTACGGCGGCGACGAGCTTGAGCAAGTCAAAGAAATTCGCGCTGAGCGTGACGCCTTCCGCGGCATGCACCGGGGTTCCGTTCTCGTACCAGATTCCCTGAGCGCCGATGTTCAGTTCCCCGCTTATGGCGCTGCAGCCCGAATTGCCTTCGAGGTTCACGACATAAAGACAGCGCGGGAACAGCTTGAGCAGTTCTTCCGTGGTGCGCTCCCCCGGGAGAACGACTAGGTTGGAAAATCCCGTCGAAACTTTGCCTGAATAGCTCCGCGCCGCAGCGCCATTGCTTTTGCACCCTTCGCGGGCGGCAGTTTCCAGATTGTACAGATAACTTTGTAAGACACCGTCTTTCACGAGAGGCACGCTTTCCGCTGGGACGCCTTCGCCATCGAAAGCGCAGGCGCCGGGGAGATCTTCACGGAAAGGATCGTTCACGAGGGAAAATCCCCGCGTCGCAATGGCTGTGCCGAGGAGCCCTTGCAAGCGGGACTGGCCTTTCTGCACCTGTTCCGCGAAAAACGCGGAGGAATACATGGAGACTATACTCCCTGAAACGCGGTTGGAAAACACTACGGGAATCTTCCCGCTTTGGATTTTGGAGGGACTCAGAAGTTCGCGGGCGCGGGAGACCGCCGTGTCCGCAATTTTTTTCGCATTGAAAGCGCTCCAGTCGCGCCCGCTGCGGTCGCAGACGCCAAGTTTGCGGATGCCTTCACGGAGTGCCACCGCGCCGACGCCGGCGGATGCGGAATTGAAATGGGATTCATAGCGCAAGCCGTTTCCGTTCGCGACGATGACGCGTCCCTCGCTCTTGTCCGCGCCGAGATACGGCACGTTCTCCACCTCTGGAGATGCGGCGAGCGTCGCCTTTTCAATGTCGAGGCACATCGCCGTCATTTCGGGGAGACCGAGCGCTTCAATCTCCGCGCTGTAGTGCGGAGCGAGTTTGCGGAGCTCCTGAAGACGCGGAAGCTCTATCGGAAGTTCCTTGGTGAAAGCGCAGTGCGAAAGGGCGTCGCGGACGGTCTGCGAAAGCGCGTCTTCGGTGAAGCGTTCCGTGTAGGCGTAACCGGGGTGGCTGTTCTTGAATACGCGGATGCCGACGCCCACGGACTCGGAGATTTCCGTATTCTGGACTTTGCCCTTGAATACGGAAACCCCTTCGGAACGGGAATGACCTGCGATCACGTCGAACGCATCGGCGGATTTCGCGGCGGAGTCACAGATAAACGAAATGGCATCATCTAAATTCATAAGTCATCTCCAGAAAATCGTTTTCCTATCATAGATTGCCACGGCACTTCGTGCCTCGCAATGACGTGGCGAAGGGGGCGTTTGTCATTACATGGCCGTAGCCTTCGTGACGACGTGAAAGGCGTTTCATCGCAGAAGACTATCTTTGCAAGCCAAAGTGAAGCAATCCACGCCTTATCTCCTCCGTCATCATCCCCGTGCGGCTTTGAACGCGGTCGCGGCCTTGTCTATCGTCTCTTCAAGAATCTTCCGCGAATGCTCCGTGGAAAGGAAGCACGATTCGAACTGCGAAGGCGGGAAATACACGCCGTCTGCAAGGAGCGAACGGAAGAATTTCGCAAAGCGCTTCGTATCCGCGGCGAGCGCGGAATCCGTGTCCGTCACGGGCTTTTCCGAGAAAAACACGGTGAACATCGAGCCCACACCGTTCACCTGCACGGGAACGCCCGCATCCGCGGCGGCACGCGCAAGGCCTTCGCGCAGGGACTTTCCCGCCGCCTCGAGGGCATTCCAGGGGCGGAGCGCGTCAAGGAGCTTCAAATGGGCGATCCCGGCGGCAACGGCCATCGGATTCCCGGAAAGCGTCCCCGCCTGATACACGCCCCCAAGGGGACTCACCATCGCCATGATTTCGCGTTTGCCGGCGTAAGCCGCGAGAGGCATTCCGCCGCCCACGATCTTTCCGAGCGTGATCATGTCCGGCTTGATTCCGAAGCGTTCCGCGCAGCCGCCGCGCGCCGTGCGGAAGCCTGTCATCACTTCATCGAAAATCAGCACGGAGCCGTTCTTTGTACAAAGTTGTCTAAGGCCGGCGAGGAAGCCATCGCGCGGAGGCACCACGCCCATATTGCCGGCGACGGGTTCCACGATGACGCAGGCGATTTCTTCGCCATATTTCGAAAACAGTTCCTCGACTTCTTCCAGGTGGTTATACGCTGCGACTAGCGTATCCTGAGCCGTTCCGTGCGTGACCCCGAGGGAACTCGGCGTTCCGTGCGTGAGCGCGCCCGAACCCGCCTGAATCAAAAAAGAATCGCCGTGACCATGATAGCAGCCGCGGAACTTCACAATCTTATCGCGCCCGGTATACCCGCGGGCGATGCGCACTGCGGTCATCGTAGCTTCCGTCCCGGAGTTCACCAAGCGCACCTGATCCATTCCGGGAACCATCTTCAGAATGAGTTCCGCAAGCTCCACTTCTCCGCGAGTGCACGTGCCAAAGCTGAGTCCGCGGGAAATCTGGTCTTCAAGCGCGCTGGCGACCGCCGAAGGCGTGTGCCCCAGGATCCACGGGCCCCAGGAAAGCACGAAGTCGATGTACGCCTTCCCCGCCTCATCATAAAGATATGCGCCCTTGCCGCTTTTCATAAACACGGGTTCGCCGCCCACGCCGCCGAATGCGCGCACAGGGGAATTTACGCCGCCCGGAATGCATTCGCAAGCGAGCGCCCACAACGATTTTTCACTCATTTTTCCATCTCGATCTTTTTCCAGCCGCTGTCACCGTAGCGCAGGTCGCGCTCCACGAATTCCCAGATGACTAGCTTCTTGTTCCTGAGCACGCGGCTCTTGCGCGCGAGCTTTTCACGCACAAGCGTGCTCGCGCCCCCGTCGCTCACGATGGACGCCACGGGAGTGTGCATATCCTTTGCGAAATGGGCGATCCAGCCCGCATCCATCGGAGAATCCGTCTCGTAAATGCGGGAATAGCTGTCGCCGAGGATCAGTATCTGCGAAGCCCGGAAATCATCCTTGAACGGGGCGCCGGATGTTTCACGGACTTTATGCGCAGTCACTATCTGCGCCTTGAATTCATCGAGCCCGCTCATCGTCGCGATGTCGCCCGTGCGTTCGACCTTCACCGCCGAATCCGCATATTCCTTCACGGGGAGAGCCGCTGCAAAGTCATATTCCGAAACGCGCTTCGCGATCACCTGCGCCGCAAGTTCAGCGCCGCGCGGAGTCCAGTGCGTATCCTTGTCCAGATACAGGTAGTTCCCCCGCGAGTCCTGTCTCTTTGCCTGCGCGAAAGTTTCAAACAAATTCACATAATCCACGCCATGCGCGGAAAGGGAATCCAGCACGGTCATCGAATGAGAGAAATCCCTGCCGGTATGGGGCGCGGCATCCTTATTCAGCTTTTCTGGATAAATGGAGGGCTTGCCCGGCATGAGCACCACGAGCAGACGTATTCCGCGCGCATCAAGCTGGCGCTTGAAATCAAGTATCGCCGTAACGGGATTGTCCAGGGAATCGCTGCGGCGGTCAAACGGGGAAGGACGCACCAGATAGTTCACGTCCTCACGGTAAAAGAGCCAGTCCGAATCACCACGCACGCCTTTTTCACCGGGATCGCGGAACACATTCCACAGAAGCGCCTGATACCTCGGACGGAGCGTAACGACCATCGCATTTTCATTTTCGAGGCGGTGTTCATAAGCGCGCAGGTAACGGCTCGTCCAGAAGCCGTGCTTCCGGTACATCTGCACCACGCGCAATACGGAAAAATGCCCGTAGCGCGAAGTGACGCTCTTCACTAGGCTGTCCGCGCGGGGAACCAGCGAGGAATCCTCGGAAAGGCTCCACAGCGCAGAGTCAAGCGCAGCGAAAGGCGCAAGCTCCGGGTCCGCCGTATCAAGCGGAGCGTAGGAGTTCACCGCAGTCACGGAATCCTTGAGGGACGCAAGCAAATTGAAAAGGGAATCAAGGGAATCCTCGTCATAAGCCCCGCGGCGTTTCACCGAATTCCATTCCCGGAGGGCGGAGTCTGAAACGCGGGCAAGCGCCCGCTCGCGGGCATAAGGCCGGACGAAAGTGTCGGAAAGGAGGTCCACAGGCTGGAACCGTTCCCCGGAACGCAGGCAGTGCAAGGCTTCCCAGCCTGCCGGCAGAAGTAACAGAACACAGAAAATGACAGTAAAGATAATGCTCGCTCGGCGCATGGCCCAAACATAGAAAAAGACCGCACTTGCGTGCGGCCTTCTGTATACCCCTACCGCGAGTCGAACGCGGGTTTCACCCTTAGGAGGGGCGCGCTCTATCCATCTGAGCTATAGAGGCAAAGCGTCCGTTTGCACGGACCTCGGGCGCCGAATATAGAATTAACGCCCGGATTTGTCATTCCTCCGTTTTGACGGAACCGCCGCAGACATCATCCTCGTCGACGCCGCCGAGCCGCTGCCGGAGCCACCGGGATGCGGGCGCGCGTAACTTCAGCCTTGTTTGCGGAAACGCACATCGGATAAGAACTCCCGTAACAGCCGGGTTCCCTCTCCGGGAATTTCATCGTCACTTCCGCGTCGCGGAATTTGATCCAGGCACGTTCCGAAGCCCGGAGCGCAGCGATGAACGCGGCATCGTTCTTTTCTTATATGCCTCAACACTAGCGTCCATAACAAGAAATCGATTGATTGAATTTTTGTGAAGCCAGCTCAAAATCACCATTTTCCACAATCATGCAAAAGCGCCCCCATCGAAGTTCAAAATTAACACAAGCTCAGTATTTACAAGCGTGTCAAAGGAATTGACGAATTTATTTTGGACACTAGTGATGCCTCAATGATCATTCCGTACACCGACGTCAGCTCCCTGTCCGCCTTCTAATAGTCCGTATCCTCGCCCGCATTCGTTTCCTGCTGCATCTGCACACAGACAAGCGCGCCGCGGCAAAAGCGGCAAGGAGAAAAATTTTCCGGGCATTGAATGCCTCCGGCGCAAGATATAGAAACCACGCCGGCAAGACAAAAAAGTCCCGCCGCAGGGCAGGACTTTTCGTATAAACTAATTCCGGAGCGGGCCGGAGAAGCGCCTTACTTGTAGAGCGGGTGCTTCTTGCAGAGTTCGATGATTTCCTGACGGATGGCCTTGAGGCCTGCGTCATCGTTCCTCGCCTGGATGGTGCGGTCAATGATGTCCGCGACCTTGACTGCATCCGCTTCATTGAATCCGCGCGTCGTAATGGCAGCAGAACCGATGCGGAGTCCAGACGGGTCGAACGGTTTGCGCGTATCGAACGGAATCGTGCTGCGGCTGGTGGAGACGCCGACTTTTTCGAGGGCGACTTCCGCTTCCTTGCCGGACACACCCTTGGAGGTCATGTCGATCACCATGAGGTGGTTGTCCGTGCCGTCGGAAATGATCTTGTAACCGCGTTTCATGAGTTCGGCGGCCATCGCCTGAGCGTTCTTGATCACGTTCTGTGCGTAAACGTGGAATTCCGGCTGGAGAGCCTCGAGGAACGCGACGGCCTTGCCCGCGTTGATGTGATCGTGCGGACCGCCCTGCATGCCCGGGAAGATACCGCGGTCGATCTGCTTCGCATACTTTTCCTTGCACATGATGATAGCGCCGCGGGGACCGCGGAGAGTCTTGTGCGTAGTCGTCGTGACGATGTCGAAATACGGCACCGGGCTGTCGATCACCTTACCGGCGATGAGGCCCGCGATGTGGGAAATGTCCGCCATGGTGATGGCGCCGACTTCGTCGGCGATTTCCTTGAAACGCTTCCAGTCGAGATTGCGGCTGTAGGCGGAGAATCCGGCGAGGATCATCTTGGGCTTTTCACGGAGCGCGACTTCGCGGACCTTGTCCATATTGATGCGACCGGTCTCTTTCTCAACTTCATACTGGACGAAGTTGTAGATCATCCCGGAGAAGTTTACGGGATGGCCATGGGAAAGGTGTCCGCCGTGGTCAAGCTTGAGACCGAGGACCTTGTCGCCCGGTTTGAGGACGGCGAGATAAACGGCGGCATTCGCCGGAGAACCGGAAAGCGGCTGGATGTTCACGTGTTCGCAGCCGAAAAGTTTTTTGCAACGGTCGATGGCGAGCTGTTCCATCTCGTCGATCACCTGGTTTCCGCCGTAGTAGCGCTTGCCCACATAGCCTTCGCTGTACTTGTTGGTGAGCACCGAGCCCATCGCTTCCATGACTGCCTTGGAGGTGTAGTTTTCGGAGGCGATCAGTTCGATCCCGTATTCCTGGCGTTCGGCTTCTTTCTGGATGATGTCATAGATAGCCGGATCTGTCTGTTGCAAAGTTTTCATTGGAAATGGACTCCTTGTTAGGTATGGCCAAAGATAGAAAAAGTTTTATTATGATATTTTTGAATCATGCGGTTTTCTTTTTTCGCCTTTGCGCTCTGCACAACGTTCCTCGCCGCCTGCTCCGGCTCCGGAGACAGTTCCGGCAATGCTTCCGCCGGGTCATCGACCTCTGCGGAAAGCTCCGTAAGTGCAGATACCACAGGCACTTGCATAGCGGTCTCCGAATGTGATTCCTACACGGCAAAGCCCCAGACACTCACCGAAAACGGCGGTACGGGCTCCGTGACCACCTACGGATCCGTCTCCGACCCCGAAACGAGCCAGGGCGGAGCCTGCAACTACGGCGAAACGAATATCAAATACTATGCGGCGATCGCGGTGAACGTGGACGCCGGCGACGGAAAGGGCTGGTGGCAGGGTGGCGCCGCGTGCGGAGCGTGCCTCTCCGTGCGGGTCAAAACGACGGAAGGCTGGAAGAGCGCGGTCGTGCGCATCACGGACAAATGTCCGGACGAATATTGCGGCGTGGACCTCGGCGGAGCACCCGCCCGCGACCTGATGGGAATCTACGCGGGGCGCTACGAAGGCGAATGGAAATTCGTGTCCTGCACGGGCCATCCCGAAGTCTACGGAGATTCGACTTCCCTGTACGTGAAAGACGGCGCGAACGCCTACTGGAGCTTAATCCAGGTGCGGAACCCGCCCGATGCAGTGACCGCGATGGCGATTTACCGCACGTCGGACTCGAGCCTCACGGAGCTTTCTACCGCGACGGAAGCGGAGAACTTCTGGAGCGTGCCCGCAAGCGCGCTCCAGGATTCCGCGGAGTGTGAAATTCGCGCGGAATTCCACGGCGAGGAAAGCGAGACGTGGTCGCTCCCCTGCTCCGGCTTAGCGGTCGCCGGGGCGAACTACTACCTGAAATAATTCACCCGATGCCGAGCGCATTCGCGAGGACTGCGCCATACTTGACTATCACACCCGCGAACACGACGCTCACCATGGACATCAGCTTGATCAGGATGTTGAGCGAAGGGCCGGCGGTATCCTTGAAGGGGTCGCCTACCGTATCACCTACAACACTCGCCTTGTGCGCCTCGGAGCCCTTGCCGCCGTAATTTCCGGACTCAATGAATTTCTTCGCGTTGTCCCAGGCGCCGCCCGCGTTATTAAGCATGCAGGCGAGCGAGAACCCGGTGACGAGCGAACCCGCGAGGAGTCCGAAAACTCCAGCGACGCCCATCAGGAGCCCCACCGCGACAGGAACAACCACGGCAAGAAGCGAAGGCAGGATCATCTCCCTCTGCGCTCCCGCCGTGGAAATTTCAACGCAGCGCGCATAATCCGGCTTGCCCGTACCCTGCATGATTCCCGGAATTTCCCGGAACTGACGCCGCACTTCCTCGACCATGCGGCCCGCGGCGCGCCCCACCGCCTTGATCGCGAGAGCGCAGAACACAAACGACATCATCGCGCCGAGGAATAGCCCGCCGAGAAGCATCGGGTTCATCAGCGAAAGTCCATAAGCGTTCATCATATCCGCTAGACCCGCATGATTCAGCACGAGGCCGACGAGACTCCCATCCGAAGCAATCGCCCGCGCGCCGTCATCAATGATTTTCACGTTCGGAAGCGTAGCGACCGCACCAGCAAGCGCATCCGAGGTGTTCACGAAAGCGACCTTCCCTACATGATAGGCGCCGCCCGCGGCATGCGCGAGGTGTCCCAGCCAGAGTTTGATCTCCTCCACGTAGGAAGCGAGAAGCGCGAGGGCAGTAAGGCCGGCGCTGCCGATGGCGAAGCCCTTGCCCGTCGCGGCGGTTGTGTTTCCGAGAGAATCGAGATCGTCCGTGCGCTTGCGGACTTCCTCGCCCAACCCGGACATTTCCGCATTGCCGCCCGCATTATCAGCGATAGGTCCGAAAGCGTCCGTCGCAAGCGTAATGCCGAGCGTTGAAAGCATGCCCACAGCAGCAAAACCCACACCGTAAAGGCCCATGGAAACATTCTGGAAACCGCCCGCAAAGCCGTACGCGCAGAGGATTCCGAGGACGATCGTGATCACCGGGAAGCCCGTGGAGAACATCCCCACGGAAATGCCGTCGATGATCGTTGTCGCCGCACCAAGAGTCGTCTGATGCGCAATGCCGCGGCACGGACTGTAAGCGTCGGAAGTGTAATACTCCGTGAACTGTCCGATGATAACGCCCGCGGCGAGGCCTGAAACGGCGGAGCCCAGAATGCCCATCGTAATAAAGCCGAAATGCGCGAGCAGGAAAAGCGCGAGCATAATGAACACGGATGCGCCGAGCGTTCCCGTGAGGAGCGCGCGGAGGAGAAATTTCATTCCTCCGTCTTCCTTTGTATGCACCATGAAGATGCCGATGATCGAAAAGAGAATGCCGAGCGCGGCGACGATCATCGGAGCAATGACAAACTTGAGCCCGATGAAGGGCAGAGCCGCGCCCAGTGCCGCCGTGGAAAGGATCGAGCCGCAGTAGGATTCATAAAGGTCCGCGCCCATGCCGGCCACGTCGCCCACGTTGTCGCCGACGTTATCCGCGATCGTCGCGGGGTTGCGGGGGTCATCCTCCGGGATTCCGGCTTCGACTTTTCCCACGAGATCCGCGCCTACGTCAGCCGCTTTCGTATAAATTCCGCCGCCCACGCGGGCAAAGAGAGCCTGCAGGGAAGCGCCCATGCCGAAAGTCAGCATCGTCGTCGTCACCTCGACGATTTTAGCATGCACCCACGCCGGATTCGCGGTCATCGACGGATCCCACGCGCCGAGCCCGACCTTCGACGCGACAGCGAACCCGAAACCGAACACGTTGTGGTCATACACGTAATTCAGAATGAAGAACCAGCAGGAGATATCGAGAAGTCCGAAGCCCACGACCACGAGGCCCATCACCGCGCCGCTGCGGAACGCCGTCACGAGTCCCCTGTTGAGGCTCGTGCGCGCGCCGTTCGCCGTGCGCACGCTCGCATACGTCGCCGTCTTCATTCCGAGGTAGCCGCAGAGTCCGGAAAAGAAGCCTCCGGTAAGGAACGCGACCGGGACGAAGGGATTCTGGATTCCCAGAAACGCGAGAATGACGAAAATGACGAAAATCGCCGCGAACACATACGTCACCGTGCGGTACTGGCGATGGAGATAAGCGTAGGCGCCCTCGCGCACATACTGCGCGATCTCCTGCATCCGGGAGGTCCCCGGGTCCGCCTTCATCATCGCCTTATAAAAGAAAAACGCCATCGCGAGCGCCACTACGGCAATCAAGGGGACCCCGTACCAATATGCAGGAATGGAAAGGGGATTCCCGGCGTCCGCGAACGCGGACAAGGGGGAAAGAACGGTCAACGCAAGGAGAATTTTTCGCATAAACGCCTCACGGAAATAAATTCAGTACGCGAGAACTCCCGCAAAGAAAAATACCGCAGGGATTCCCCGCCAATACTCTTAAGAAATCTATGCTAAAAAAAATGAAAAAGAACGCCGCAATTCACTTTTCGCGCAAAAGGCGTTTCACATTCAGCGGAAGCACCTCTTTGTGCCATCTCTGCCACTCATCATAATATATATATCGTTTTTCCGCGGCCCGGAAATCCCGGCCATGCACAGTGCGGCGCCCGTTCTTTTCCGTGGGCGGAATCGCTATATGCAGGCACTCGTGATAAACGACGCCCGCGACGGCGTAAAGCGGACAGTTTTCGCAGTCGTAACCCCGGCTGATGCTGATGAGGTGGAACGGTTCCCCGGTATAAGGGTCCCTGCGCACGGTATGGTAGCTGAGTCCGCCGCAGCGTCCGCTCCAGGTGATGCGGCACGCGAGTCTGCTTTCGAAATAAGTATCATTCACCGCCGAAAGAATTTGTTCCAAATCATGAACCTTGCCCCTAGGCCGTATGGGCGGAATGCGGCTGCGCGCCTCAAGCGAAGGTTCGCCCTTGTCCGCGAGCTTCTGATCCGTGGCGTCCCAGATTCGCCCGGTGAGTTCCTTGAGCTCCGCTTTCGCCTTGGCCGTCTTGCGCCTGCGGGCGAGAAGCGCCCACTCCGCGACAAGCTCCCGGACGGGCGCAAAGTCCTCCGACTTCATATACGCGGGGAGAATCACTTGCGGTTTTCCGAAAAGCCCTGATAGATTGCAGCGGAAACTGCGGCGGAACCGCGGATTGTAAGAGAACGAGACGAGCGTACCCGGAGAGAACTCCGGGGAGACTTCCCGGCGCGGCGGTTCCTTTTTTCTGAAAAAGCCAGAGAGCGCTTCCTTGAAGGAGGCGAAGAGATCCGTCTGGATGTCGTCGGTATCGCTCAACCGGCGCGCTCCGCGAAACAGGGCTCCAACGCATTCAGCGCGAGAAGCCCGCCGTAAAGGGCTTCCGGAAGTTCAAGCGGGCGGTAATGCGCGGATACTTCCGCGATGAGTTCCTCGATGTCATCCGGAAGATAGACGATGAAGCTCCGGTTCTTCTCGGTGAGCAGGAACTCCGGCGTGCAGAATTCAGGACCGGTCTCGCTGAAGTACATGCGGCATGTGACAGGGCGGTGCGCATACACGCCGCAGTCGCCGGTCTTGCCCACAAGGAACGGACAGGGCCGGCTCCGCATAAAGTACGCCTGGAGCGCGTTTTCATCCGGGTCCTCGCCGCCCTTTTCCGCGGCAGCGGTCATCAGGGCGTGGAAGAGTTCTGCGCGGGAATGGCAGGCTTCCAGGATCTCCAGTAGTCCGTCGCCACCGCGGAGCGACGAATACAGATACATCAGCTCGAAAGGTTCCACGGACATCGGGTAATGCCGGCAACAGCTGCCGCACCCCGCCCCACAGCGGATTCCATGCTCGTGCTGAGGGAGCACCGCCTCGAGATAACGCATAAAATCCGACTGGTACTGCCCGCAGAACCTGAGAATCGCGGGCATCTCGCGCCCGAGGTTGTCCCTGCCGACGGCGCATTCCCTGTGCAGGGACGCCGCGAGCGAGGAAAGGCGGTCCCGTTCCGCAGACAAATGACTGCGCATCAAAGCTGATGAGCGGAGGTAAGGTTTTGTCGGAAAATAATCGTCTGAATCATCCACAGGGCCAAATATACGCACCTTTTTCAGAAAAGCGCCGTACGGGAAACGTTATCTTCGATTATTTTTAATGTAAGGAGAAAAAAATGTTTCAACGCTTTTTTTGCACTGAAATTCAGCGTCCGCACTTAATCTTCGCATTTTTCTGTCTCATTCTCTGCCTGCTCTCCAGTTGCAACCTTTTCAATCCGACCAACTCGAGCGACATTTCTTCCAACGATGCCGATGCGCTCATATATCAGGGGCAAGTCCTCTTCCGCAAAGGGGAATACTCCAATTCAATGAAATATTTCAGCAAGGCCGTCAAAGCGGACTCAACGAAGTCCGAGGCCTGGTTCGGATTCGCCAAGGCCAGTATGTATGCGTCGGGCGTAAATCCGTTCGACATCATCAAGTACATCGACATCGACGGCGACAGCCTCCCGTTCATGAACCTGACATCCGCTGAAATGGAAAAATATTACACAGGCATTTCCGCCACGGTCGATCCGCTGCGCGAGCTCGTGCGCCGCGATACCCTCACCGAGCTTTATTACACCTACCTCAAAAATCAAAAGAACACCGGGGACAACGCCGCGCTCAAAACGTTTGCCGCCACATACGGTCCCGACTTCAAAGGATTTCCGCTCTCCGACCGCAAGGTGCGGTACTCCAATTTTTCCGCAAGCTATGCTTTTCTGGAATTTGCGGATCTTCTCCTGAAATTCCGGTACACGAACATCGATTTTCCAGTCTCTATTTCACTTGATGCGAACAACAACGTTGTCGTCAATATCGATTCTTTGTACAACTCCGCGGTAAATGATTCCTCCGTGGCAAATCAGTTCAATTCCAGCATTGACTCGCTTCAGAGTTCCCTTTCCACCGTGACCAGCACGATCATTCCCACGGTGACGACGCTTCTTTCCGGTACCTCCCTGATGGATTCCATCACAGGGAGCACGGACACCTCCGGAGTCTCGGAAGTCATCAACGACGTTGTTACAGACAAAGTAAATTCCGTAGATCAGACGATTTCCTTTTATAAGATAGGCGACAAGATCGACAATGACGGCGACGGCTGCGTGGACGAGGAAGTCCTTGACGGCAAGGACAACGACGGCGACGGATTCGTAGACGAAGACCTGCGCCTCGTTCCCCTCCTCCGGACAAGCGGCAACGTAGCGGACGCCGGGTACAGCGAAATCTATTACATCGGGATAGGCACGGATAGTCTCGACCATGACGGCAACGGAATTCTGGAAAATCAGGAAGAGCGCTCGTTCATTTATCAGGACACTCTTGAACGCAAAACGAAGAACGACTACCGCCTTGTCTTCGCAAAGGATTTCGAAACCGGAGCTGCGTCCGATTCCCTGAAAACGTATTACAGGACGGCAGTGATGGCTGATACGGATTCCACAAACGTCAAATACGGTCTCGCCTGGCGCCAAAAGAACATCGGTGGCTGCTGGGTGAATTATTCCGATGAGCAATTCAAGGCCTGGTTCCGCAATCGCTAAAAGGGGAAGATTGGAATGAACTTCGCATTTAAAATTTTAAGCATTACGCTTCTCAGCGCGCTCTGCGTTTCCGCAGCGCAAGGACCACGCCACAAATCGCTGCGCGCTTATGCGATGGGTAACGCCCACGTCGCCGTCGTGGATGATAAGGAAGCCATTTATTACAACTACGCAGGACTGAACCAACTCGGGAAACTCGGCGATTACAAAAATCATCCGGAAATGGGCTATTACCCGGGAAATACGATAGACATGCGCATCAACGCTGGCGGAGCCGGAGCGTTCGACCAGTTCCACGGCGCTTACGACCTCGCCTCCGACCTGCAGGATCTTTATGACTGCGCCCGCGATGACGCCAAGGCGAAAAACGCGGCGGACCCCACCGCGAAGGTCACGACGGAACGCGCCTACATGGATTCCCTCGCCGCGCACCCGGAACTCACCAAGCGCATCAACAAATATGACCATCTGCTTTTCTCCATGATAGCGAAGGCCGACGCGGAACTCGCCTTCCATGACTTCGGCGGATCCATCTGGGTGAACGGCGACGTCGCGCCTTATGTGGACGGCGGCATCATCCTTCCGTTCGTGGGCGTCGATACATTTTATGTAGACGCAGTCATCCAGGCCGGCGGCGCAGTCGGCATCACGGAAGACCTCGCCGTGGGCGTAGGCGTGAAAGCGGCGAAGCGGCAAAGCGTAGACTACATGCGCTTCGACGCGTCAAACTTCACAAACGTCACGGATACACTCCAAGACCGCACGGACAATGCGAGAGACGATGTCTTCAAGTGGAAAGAAATCGCCTACGGCATGGATTTCGGCGTGCTGTACCAGCTCACCCGCGAAGTGCGCCTCGGCGCGGCGCTCAATGACGTGTTCTTCAATAAACTCGACGGGCAGAGGATCACGCCGGACCTGACCGCCGGCATCAACTACAGCCCGCGCTTCTGTAACCGCAACACGGCTTACTCCCGCAAAATGAACATCGCGATGGACTTCGAAGACGCACTCAACGATGAGCGCAACTACAAGCCGCTGAGCCATCTCGATTTCGGTATCGAACTGGAACAGGTCCTGCTCGCCATCCCCGGATACAACGACAACTGGCGCTTCCTGAAACTCCGTCTCTCCGGGGGGTTCAAGGGCGGGTATCCGAGCGCTGGCATCGCCGTGGAAGCGCTCCGGCTCGTGACCGTAGAAGCGGCGACCTGGGGCGAAGAACGCGGCTATTACACCGGGCAAGACGAAAACCGACTGTATATGCTGCAGGTGAGCCTCGGTTTCTGATTACCCGGCAAATAAATCTCCGCAGGATATTGCACGGAAGTGCAGTAGTGTGTATATTTTAGACACGGAGATTTTATGATCGAACAGCTTCGCGGTATTCTCGTTCAAAAGCACCCCACGTCCGCGGTCATAGACTGCTGCGGCGTCGGTTACGGGGTCCAGGTTTCCACACGCACGGGGGAGGCTCTCCCCGCCACGGGCACGGAAGTCACGCTCTACACGCATCTCGTCGTCCGCGAAGACGCTTTCACGCTCTTCGGATTCATCGATGAACAGGAAAAAAAGCTCTTCCTGCAGATGATCGAGGTGAACGGGGTCGGTCCGAAAATGGCGCAGCGCATTTTGAGCAGCGTCTCTCCGGGAGATTTTCTCGCGATGATTTCCCGCGGCGACAAGGCGGCCCTCGGACGGATCAAGGGCATCGGGAAAAAGACTTCTGAAATGCTCGTGCTCGCCCTCAAGGACAAGGCGGCGGCGCTCTCCTCCGTCACGGGCGGGAATACGACGGCGCGCCTCCCCGCGGAAGAGCAGGAAGCGGTCCTCGCGCTCCATACCCTCGGCGTCAAGGAACCCGCGGCGAGTAAAGCCGTGGAAAAAGCGGTGGAAATTCTCGGCAAGGGCGCAGGCGTGGAAAAAATCATTCCCGAAGCGCTGCGTCACACATAAAATAACGATTTTTAAATACAAAGGAACGCCATGGCGGACAGGATCATTTCCCCCGAACAGGATGAAAGCGATGAAGAAGCGGAACTCGACAGGGAACTCCGTCCGCTTTCGCTTTCCGATTTCACGGGGCAGGAACCGCTGAAGGACAGCCTGCAAATAGCGATCGAAGCCGCGAAAAAGCGCGGGGACGCTCTCGACCACTGCCTTTTCGCCGGTCCTCCGGGACTCGGCAAGACGACGCTTGCCCGCATCATCGCGAAAGAAATGGGCGTGAACATTCACGTCACTAGCGGCCCGGTGCTCGAAAAGGCGAGCGACCTCGCCGGACTCCTTACAAGCCTCGAGGAAAACGACGTGCTCTTCATCGATGAAATCCACCGGATGGGGCGCGTCATCGAAGAATATCTCTACCCCGCGATGGAAGATTTCCGTCTCGACATCATGCTCGATTCCGGCCCCGCGGCGCGGATGGTGAACCTTCCGCTCAAGCCCTTCACGCTCGTGGGCGCGACGACGCGGAGCGGACTCCTCACGAGCCCCCTGCGCGACCGTTTCGGACTTCATTACCGGCTGGACCTTTACACGGAAAAGGAAATCGTTAAAATTCTGCTACGGAGCGCGAAGATCCTCGACGTGGAACTTTCGAAGGACGCGGCAGTAATGCTCGGAAGCCGCTGCCGCGGCACCCCCCGCGTCGCGAACCGGGTCCTCCGCAGGTGCCGCGATGTCGCGCAAGTGCGCGGCAAGGGCGTCATCGACGCCCAGACAGCGGACCGCACGCTGAAAATGCTCGGCATAGATTCCGACGGACTCGACCCGATGGACCGCAGGATTCTCCAGACCCTCGCGGAACAGTTCGGCGGCGATCCCGTCGGGCTCAATACGCTCGGCGCGGCACTTGATGAAGAACCGGACACTATCGAGACAGTGTATGAGCCGTACCTGATTCAGAAAGGGTATCTCGCCCGCACTCCGCGGGGGCGCATCGCGACGGCGAAAGCCTACGAGACGCTCAGGCTCGCCCCGCCGAAAAAGCCCGACGACCCGCAAGCCGCGCTGCCGCTGTAATACGCCCCGATAGGCTAGTCAATGATACGGAAAAGGCGCAGGCGCGCGGCAATACAGACAGGAACGGCACTGGATTGCTTCGGCGTTTTACGCCTCCCGTATCAGCGGGTTTGACCATCGGGACGGATAGCAATGACTTTTAGAACTGAAAATACAGGAACGGGTTATAGCTCTGCGTGAAGAGCGCGAGCACAGCGAGCGCAAAGAGCACGAACGCAGTTACCGTGCGCGGCACGGAAACCGTCTGGCACCAGGTATAGGCGCGGATGGGCGAAAATGCATACAAAGCGGCTAAGATCATGAACACGATCGCCGTCGGAGTGAAGACCTGCGCCGAGAGCAACGGATCAGCGAGGCTCACGGGATTCAGACCCAACAGGGATTTCCACATCGAGAAAGCGCCGCCGATGTCCTTCGCCCGGAACAGCACCCAGCCGAAGAGTACGATGATCTGCGTGAGGAGAATCTGGACGATGACCGGAGCCTTGGAATACCAGGCGTGCTTGCCGTTCGCGCGTTCGACGAGCATAAAGAACGCATGGAACAGCCCCCAGCAGATGAACGTCCACGCAGCCCCGTGCCAGAGTCCGGAAAGGAACATTACAATGCACAAATTAATGTACGTGCGGCGCTTGGAAATGCGGTTCCCGCCGAGGGGAATGTACAGATAATCGCGCAGCCATGTGGTGAGCGAAATATGCCAGCGGGTCCAGAAATCCGAGATGCTCACGGAACGATATGGACCGTTGAAATTCCTAGGAAAATGAAAACCGATCATCAGACCGAGCCCCACGGCCATGTCCGAATATGCGGAAAAATCAAAATAAATCTGGAACATGTACGCGGCGGAACCCCACCACGAATTGATCACGCCCGGCGCATCCGCGGCAAATACCTTGTCCGCGATAACGCCCACCTGATTCGCAATGAAAATCTTTTTTGCGAACCCGATAAAGAAGTACGTCATCCCGCGCATCCAGTTGTCAAGCGTATGGGTACGCGTCGCAAGCTCTTCGGCGACAGTGTTGTAGCGGACAATAGGCCCGGCGACAAGCTGCGGGAACAGGGCCACATAGCACGCGAATGTCGCGAGATCCTTGACGGGAGGCGCATCGCCCCGCCACACGTCGATCGTGTAGCTCATCGACTGGAACGTGTAGAACGAAATGCCCACGGGGAGCAGCACACGCATAATGGAATACGGCGCAAGCCCGAACTGTTCGAGCACGATGTTGACATTCCCCATCGCGAACATGTAATACTTAAAGAAACCGAGCATTCCGAGGTTCACCACCACGGAAATGAGCAGTGCCATGTTCCGCCTGTGCGTGGAAGCGCCAGGCGCGGAAATGACCTTCCCCGTGAAATACACCACGCAGGTGGTGAAAAACATCAGAATGACGAGCCACGGTTCCATCCATCCGTAAAAGACGTAGCTGAATACCGTGATGAAAAAATTCAGAGTGGAATACTTCGCCTTGCGCCAGACGAGGAAATAATACCCTACGAAAAACAGGGGCAGGAAATAGAAAAGGAAAACTTGGGAGGAAAAGACCATCGGAGATTTTTATTACTGATTGACTTCGGTCGCCAGGTAACGCGGAGCGTCATCGTCGAAATATTCATCTTCCGTCGCACCGTCCCAGTTGCCTTCCAGCGGGACGAGCTTAAGCGTGTGCTTGTCGCCGGCCTTGAACGTGCGGACGTTGCCCTTGGCCTTCGCCGCCATCTTGTCCTTGACCTGACCGCGCGCGATGAGCGGATTGTAGACGCCCACGAGGATTTCCTTACCCTTGAAGCTACCGGCGACGACCTTCGTCACCTTGTACTTGAAGATGTAGACATAGCTGTAAAGATCGTTCGAGGGCATCTTGCCCGGAATGGCTTCGAGCTTGCCTTCGATGGTGAGGTTCGCCGCGAACGTATAAGCGGCCAGAAGCAGAAGTACGGCGAGGATCTTTTTCATGGCGCCAAATATAGCACTTTTTCTACTTTTTACAGCGATGGATCTATCGACGCTCCCCGGACTCGGGCCTAAACGAGTGCAAGTGCTGAACGAAGCGGGTTTCCACTCCGTGACGGACCTGCTGTACAACGTACCGCGCACCTGGGTGGACCGCACCCGGATAAGCCGCATCGCGGATTCCAAAGAGGGCGATCTCGGCGTTTTCGTCGGGAAAATAGCCCGCGCAGGGGTCATCCGCGGGCGCAAATCGCGTTTCATCGCCTACCTTGACGACGGCTCCGGACAGATCAGCCTCGTGTTCTTCCGCGGAGTCACGCATTGGGCGAAGTCACTCGAAGTCGGTTCCCGCTGGATGGCGATCGGGCGCGTGAACGATTACCGCGGTCTGCAGATCGTGCATCCGGAACTCCAGAAAATGGACGAGGACGAGGAATTCCAAGGCGCGGTCGTCCCCGTATACAGCATTTCCGAAGCTTGCCACGAAGCGCGCATGGAACAGAAATTTTTCCGCACGCTGTACGCGAATCTGTTCAAAATGCAGAGTCTGTCACTCCCCGACGGCGCGCCGGAAGAACTCACGCGCTATATGGGATTGTTGCCGCCACTCGATAATCTAAGGCGCCTGCATTTTCCGAAAAGTTTCGGCGACGCGATGCAGGGAAAGCTCCAGCTCAAGAAACTCGAGCTTCTCCCCTTCTGCCTGCGCATGGCGAAACGCCGCCGCGAACTTGTGACGCACGGAAATGCCCGCGCGATAGATGACTCCGCGATAGAAAAGGCGAAAGGTTCGCTTCCCTTCAAACTCACGCACGGGCAGGAAAACGCTCTTTCGGCGATCCTCGAAGGACTCCGCGGCAAAAGGCAGTTCCACGCGCTTCTGCAGGGCGACGTCGGCAGCGGCAAGACCGTCGTCGCGATGCTTGCGATGCTCGCCGTCGCGGGCGCACACGAGCAATGTGCGCTGATGGCCCCCACGGATATCCTCGCGCGGCAGCATTATGCTGCGCTCAGACCGTTCTTTGAAGCGGCGGGGCTCCGCACGGCGCTCCTCGTGGGCGCTACGGGAACCGCGGAACGGCGCACAATCCTAGGCGAGCTCCAGATGGGCCTCACCCACGTCGTGATAGGCACGCACGCATTGTTCTCCAAGGATGTATTTTTCGACAACCTGACATTTATCGTCATCGACGAGCAGCACCGTTTCGGCGTGAACCAGCGCGAAGCGCTTCTCAGGAAAGGGAAGTTCCCCGACCTGCTCGTGATGAGCGCGAC
>JBAYFD010000009.1:0-17447 GCA_041667365.1 Fibrobacteraceae bacterium
AGGCCCTTCGCGGCGAGCGTCGTGCAGATCGCCGCCGTCAGCGTGGTTTTGCCGTGGTCAACGTGGCCGATCGTGCCGATGTTGCAGTGCGGCTTCGTTCTTTGAAACTTCTCTTTTGCCATATAATCCTCTTCTTCACCAGAAGGTTTATCGCTTCAAGTCGGGTTAATACAAATTAATCCCGTTATTCCACAGAGCATAGGAAGCGGTACTCTGCGAAATTGAGGCTACAATTTTAGCTTTTTTGCAAAATTTTGCAAGTTTGTTTTTGAATCTTTTTACATAAAATTAACAAAACAAGAAAACTACTACATCTTGTGGACGCGGAAGTCCAAAAAGCGGAGAGAATATTGAGCAGCTCCTCTCGATACCGAGCGGACCGCCGTGGAATAGCCGAAAAAGCGCCGCAGCGGGACTTCCGCCTTCAAGGAATGCGTACAGCCGTCCCCGTTCACCTCCCGGATCCTTCCACCGCGGGCCTGAATATCGTCAGTCACCTTCCCCGCGAATTCCACCGGACATTCGAGCGAAAGTTCCATATAAGGCTCATAAAGGACTATATCCTGCGGCTTCATGAGCAGCATCACCGCATCGGCGCACGCCTTTTTAATCATTGCGACCGGAACGTTTTCCGAATACTCGAGGGAATGCACCTCGAAACGGACGCCGGCGAGCGTGCCCTTCCCCAGAATACCGGTTTCCGCAGCTTCCAGAAGCGCGGACCGGACACCGGCGAGTATTTCACGGGGTGCATCTTCCAGAAAATCCGCCTTAAGCCGAACGTCATGCTCCGTATCGGGGAGCGGCTCCGCCGAAAGAGACACGCTGACCTTGAGCGTACCGGACTGAAACACGTTATCAAATGGGCCGACCCGATGGAGAAGGCGCTCCTGCCACTGCACTTCCGGGCTTCCCGAGCACACATCGCAGCTAAATTCACGACGGAGGCGCGCCAGGAGAACTTCCAGCTGCACCTCGCCCACCGTCTGCAGCACCCAGAAGCCACCCTCCGGATGTGGCACGACCTTAAAAGACGGATCCATCCGGGAAAGCGTGTCAAGGCTGCGCTCCACGCGTTCATAGTCTTCCACGGCGCGGCATTCCACCTGCGTCTGCAGAAGCGGGCTATACGGAGGAAGACGCATCATGGAAGCGTCGCGCTCACAATCAAGCCCGTCAAGGCCTAGAAGCATTCCCAGTTCCATTTTGCGCGGAGCGCACATCGCATAAATATCCCCCGGACGGATTTCCAGAACCGGATCGAGCGCACTCGCTTTCATTCTAAAGAAAGCGAAGCCTGCAGGCCAAGCCTTACAAGGCACGTCCGCCATGCTGCGGAAAAGCGAGATTTCACCCACTTCAGGGAAATGGCGCAGACGGATCACTTCGCCCAGATATTTTCCATGGAAATCCGGAGGCGAAGGAAGAAAAAACGAAAGCCCGGTCATCAGACTTCGGACGCCGAAATTTTCCAGCGCTGAACCCGCGTAGCACAGAACATAATCGTCCGAAGCGGCGAGCGCAGACAACCCGCGCAAAAGATCCGCCGGAGGCACGGATGTCCCAGCCATCGCCATTTCCAGAACTCCGTCATCAAACGAAGACGCGAAGTCTATGGCTTCGTTATAACAACGTTGTAGCGAAACTGCTGCGGGATTATTTTTTGCAACGTGGCGCGGGATTTCCTGACTATCAGCGGAATGAGACAGGCGCGTTCCGCTGATGACATCGAGCTCCGCGGACATCTTTCCCTGCCGGTACTCCGGAAACGCAAGCAATACAGGGCGGGTGCCGAAAGCCTCTTCGACGCCGATAAGCGTTTCATCCAGCGAGAAATCCGGGTTGTCCAGCTTGTTAATGAAGATAATCGTGCGCACGCCACGGGCGCGGAGCTTCTTCCAGGCGGAGAGCGTCTGCGTTTCGACGCCGTCTGCGGCAGAGACGACCAGCACTGCGCCTTCGACGGCGGAAAGCGCCATGTCCACTTCCGCGCCAAAATCGACATGCCCCGGCGTATCAATGAAATTGAACCATGAACCCCGCCATTCGAAATGAGCGACGCCGGATTCGATCGTAATGCCGCGCTCCTTTTCTTCCGGCAGGTAATCCATAGTCGCAAGGCCTTCTTCCACATTGCCCGGACGGCGCACTTCCCCTGCAGTAAAAAGAATGCGTTCGGAAAGCGTCGTTTTGCCGGCGTCCACATGGGCGAGAATCGCAATATTGCGGATGGGTTGCATCATCAGTAAAATAGTTATTCCGGGAGAATAAAAAAATCCGGCCCCGCGGAAAGCGGGAACCGGAAACTTAGAAAAGCGGAAGAGCGGTTACTTCGCAAGCGCGGCCGCCGCCGCGGCGCGCTTCTGCGAACGATGGCTGTTTTTGACCCATTCGGCCTTATGCACTTCAGGAATATCGTCCAAGAGCTTGAGCGTATTGGGCTCAGTCGTGTTATCAAGAACTTCTTCCGGAGTGCCGGAGTTCACGATCTTGCCTTCGTGCATGATGAAAATACGATCGCTCACGTAGTTCGCAAGGCCGATATCATGCGTGATGAACACGACGGTCATGTGAAGTTCCGCTTTGAGCTTCATCAGGTAATCGAGAATGTTCGCGCGGACACAGGCGTCCACCATCGAAGTCGGTTCATCCGCGATAAGCACCTTGGGACGGAGCGCGAAAATACGGGCAAGAAGCATACGCTGCATCTGACCGCCTGAAAGCTCGAACGGATACTTCTCTTCGATGTCCTGGGGTTTCACGTTCACGGCGAGAAGACCGGCATCGACACGCCGCTTGACTTCTTCCTTCGTGGGCTTCTGCTTCAGGATATGGAGCGCATCTTCAAGCTGGGAACGAATGGTAAAAAACTGATTGAAGCAACTGAACGGATCCTGAAAAACGCACTGCACTTCATTCCAGTGATCTTTCAAATTCTCTATCTTATGACCGCGATAAAGAAATTCGCCTGATGTCTGGGGATACAGGCCAAGCATAATCTTCGCGAGCACGCTTTTTCCGCAACCCGAACCGCCGACGATAGTGACGATTTCGCCGTCATAGACATCGAACGAAACCCCATCAACGGCAGTCTTCGCGCGTTTGCCGGCACCGAAAATCTTGGTGACGTCCTTCGCAGAAAAAATCACTTCTCTATTTGGCATAATCGCACCTCACAAGGCGGTCACCCACCATACGGAAATTCTGAGTATTTTTCTTGCAATCGGCGCAGGCACTGGTGCAACGATCCGCGAAACGGCATCCTGTAATGGCCTCGCGAAGACTCGGAGGGGCCCCTTCAATCGCCACAGGCTTGCGGGTGCGCTGTCCCTTATCCGTGCTGAGCATCGCGCCCATGAGCGCCCGTGTGTACGGATGACGGGGATCCTTGACGACCTGGTCTGACGTTCCCATTTCAACGAACTGACCGGCATACATGATCGCAATGTTATCGGCGACATGATAAAGCAAGGGAAGTTCGTGCGTTATGAAAATCATCGTCGAGAATATGCCCTTGTCAAGAAGGTCGAAAATCAGTTTGATCACTTCCTTCTGCGTACTCACGTCCAGAGCGGACGTCGGCTCATCCGCAATGACCATCTGCGGATTCAAAATCGTAGAAATTCCGATCACTGAACGCTGACGTTCACCGGCAGTGAGCTGAATCGGATAAGAATTCAGCACACGCTTGGTATCCATTCCGAACAGATCGAAACGTTCGCAAAGGCGATCGTAAACTTCCTTGGAACTGATGGAGTTGCCCTTCTGCTGATGGGCGGAGATCACATCCGCAGCGATATCCTTGATTTTGCGCACGGGATTCAACGCGTTGAAAGCACCCTGCGGAATCATCGAAATTTTCTGGGCAAGGACATTCGTGCGGATATCTTCTTCCGTGCGGTTCATCAGCGATTCGCCGTTCACGCGCACATCGCCGCTCGTCGGATAAAGCGGAGGAATGCACATTCCCATGAGGCCGCTCACGAGCGTAGACTTGCCACAGCCGGATTCGCCCGCAATGCCAAGAATTTCGCCCTGTTTCATCGAGAATGAGACATCCGTCACCGCATTGATCTTTTCACCAAAGCGCGTCAGGTAATGAAGACTGAGATGATCTACTTCAAAAATTTTATCAGACATAGCCACCGATCCTTACTTGCGCAGACGCGGGTTAAAGACGCCTTCCATCGAAGTGTTGATCAGGTAAAGCGAGAACACCGTTAAGGTGATGATGATCGTCGCCGGAAGGAATGCGAGCCAAATGCCGTCCGAAAGGGCGCCGTTGTCCTTTGCCTGATTAAGAATGATGCCGAGGGAAGTGGAATCCAACGGTCCGAGACCGATCATCGAGATCGAGGCTTCGGAAAGAATACCGGAGGAAACCTGCATAATGAATACCATAAAAACGTAGGAAAGCAGATAAGGAAGGACATGCTTGAGGACGATCGTGAGAGAACTCGCACCGTTGATCTTCGCAAGAGCGATATGATCACGGGTGCGGAGGGACGATGCCTGCGCACGCACCGCACGCGCGGACCAGCTCCAGGTCGTGAGACCTATGATTAAGCCGATGAGCGTGAGCGAACGTCCGTCCTTGACCGCCGAACTGATGAGCACTAGGATTACGAAAGAGGGAATCACGATGAAAAGGTTGGTGAACATATTGAGAAACTCATCTATCCAGCCTCCGCGATACCCGCCGAAGAGTCCGATAAGGACACCCAGTACGGTCGCGATGATGCCGGCGACAAAACCGACATACAGGGAAGAGCGGAGCCCTGCAATGAGAAGCGACATATAGTCGCGGCCGAGGTGATCCGTCCCGAGCAGGTGTTGTGCGCTGGAAGGCGCATAAGGACCGGCGATGATATCGCGGGCATTCGTGTCCACGTGATAGAACACGGGGCCGAAGAACGCGATGATGAGCGTCAGCAAAAAGATGGAGATGCCGATGACGAACATCGGGGACTTGAGCAAATTCTTGAGAAGTTTAAGCATAAATTATTTGCCTCCCATCTGTAGACCGGCCTTGACACGCGGATCGAACAGAGCGATGAGCACATCCACCGCGAAGTTCGCGATGAGCACGCAGGTCGAAATCATGAGCGTGCAGCCCTGGATGGTGGCGTAGTCATTCTGCTGAATGGCAGTGAGCATTGCCATACCGAGACCGGGGTAGGAGAAAATCATTTCCGTGATGAGTGCGCCACCGACCATCGAGCCCAGGGACTGGGCGAGACCGGTGAGCTGCGGAAGCATCGCGTTGCGGAACACGTAGCCGATGATCTTGCCTTCGCGGAGACCGAGCCACTTCGCATACTTCATGTAATCCGTGCCAAGCTCATAGATACTCATAGAACGCATACCCGTCGCCTGACCGGCGAGAAGAATCGGGAAGCAGGAGAAGAACGGGAGCACGTAGTAGTAACCGACGGACTTGAAGAACGTCCAGGAGAAGCCGGGCACCAGGTCAGGGCCGTAAGCGCCCATCGCAGGGAACCAGCCTAGCGTGATGGAGAACAGCGCGACGAGCAGCATGCCGAACACGAAGAACGGGACGCCGTTGAGGAACATCGCGAGCGGGAAAAACACCTTGTCGAAGATGCCGCGCTTGTAGGCGGCGAAGGCTCCGAGGAGGTTACCCACGATCCAGCCGAGAAGAATCGTCGGGAGCTGGATTGCGATTGTCCAGGGGAGGCTTTCCTTGATGATTTCAGTGACGGGCTTCGGATACTGGCTATAAGAAAGACCGAAGTCACCCTTGAACACGTTCTTCACATAGGAGCAGAACTGGGAGATGCCGGAAGCGAGACGCGGTTCCGCCTTCATCACCTTTGCGCCTGTGGAGTCGAAAACTGGCTTGCCATTTTCCATGGCGGCGACGGTGTCGTAAACGACATTGCCCATCTCATCGAGGTCGGCCATGCCGAATGCCTTGAGAAGAGTTTCTTTCTTCTGCATTGCTTCTTCAGGAGAAAGACCCTGCGCGGCCTTGCCCATCACGATGTCCACCGGGTTGTTTTCACCGAGGCGGGGCAGCGTGAAGTTAATGGCGATAGCGACAATGAATGTCAGGAAATACCAAAAGGCTTTTTGCAGGACATAACGAAGTGTAGGATACTGTTTCAGCATTGT
Source organism: Fibrobacteraceae bacterium (assembly GCA_041667365.1). Taxonomy (GTDB): domain Bacteria; phylum Fibrobacterota; class Fibrobacteria; order Fibrobacterales; family Fibrobacteraceae; genus JBAYFD01. The sequence continues at coordinate 6,136 of JBAYFD010000009.1, forward strand.
CCGTCCTTATTTTTTAAGCTGAAGGTGCCAAAGGATATTGATGCCGGAAGCAATCCACGGGAGCTGCTGCGGCGCATACGGATTCTTGGCGTTCGGCCAGTTCGTCCACACGCGGTCGCTGTACTCATAGTATTGTTCGGGCAGATAAGTAAGCGGAATCGCGGGCTGATCTTCCATGAAGATACGGTTCAGTCCGCGGTACGCAGCCTTCAGGGAATCCTTGTCCGTCATCAGCGGAATGCGCGCGAGGAGAGAATCCACCTCGGGGCGGTATTCCGGAGAGCCCGGTTTGTTGTAGCGGCCGATGTTCGTGCCGGCCCAGCTTCCAAGCGGAGCCCAGTCACGGGAAGATATCACTTCATTGAAACGGCTCCACGGAAGGGACGGGGTCACATCCGCCGTCGGCTTGTGCATGACGAGATCAAAATTTCCCATACCCATCGCAGGCCAGTATTGACCGGCATCCACGAACCCTTCGCGGATATCAAGACCAGCCGCGCGCATACTTTCTACGGCAATCGTCACGATGGCCTCCCAGTCCGTCCACCCGGAGGGGCAGGTGATGAACATCGTGGGCATACGTTCACCCTTGGCGTTTTCCATGTGATCCAGCGTGCCATCCGGTTTGAAAACGGACTTATAACCGGCCTTCTTCACGAGAGCCTGCACTGCATCGATTTTCGCCTGACCGGAAAGGGTCAGATCGACGCCGTACTTCTTGCAGTCTTCCTTGTTGATGTAAGCTTCCTCAAGCGGAGTAGGCATGATCAGACCAGGCTCGAGCGCGGAAGTGTAGTTCGAAACGGCGAACTGACGGATAGCCGTGTAGTCAATCGAAATAGCAAGTGCACGGCGGAAGTCCCTGTTATTCAAAGGAGCCTTCGTCGTGTTGATCATCATCATCGGCATTGCGCCCGGAATGAAATAAGGCGGCTCATCAAGCCAGGCATGGACGCCGGCGGCCTTCTTGTGCCATATACGGGGAACGAAGCTCATCGAAGCGTCAAGCGAGCCGTCGCGGAGGGCGATCGTGCTGTGTTCGTTGCTCTTGTAAATCGGATGGACGATGAATTTCGGAGCGGGGAGCTTGCCGTCATGAAGGGCAGCATTGCCCCAGTAATCATCACGGCGTTCGAGAATGATCTTCGTCGTGGAATACGTCTTGAGGTTGTACGGACCGGAAACGACCGGAGCACCGCCGTCGAGCGGATTCTTGTCGAGCATGAGCTTCTTCACCTCTTCGAGGGAATCCTTATGCTGGGCGAGAAGCTTGGAGAACACGTGTTCCGGAACGATGCGGATCGCCTGGAGCAGATCCTTCACGGAAAGCGGGTTGTTGCGCTGTTTTTTGTTCACGATGAACGAGACGCGTTCGATTTTGGAAGTATCGCGCTTTGTCGTGTCAGCCTTATTGACTTCCACCTTGTTCACCGTCTGTATGTTCACCGCGGTAATTTGTTCTGAAGTATTGATGGCGACGCCGCTGTAATGGAAGCCCAGTTCAAATACGAACTTGACGTCTTTCGCAGTCACGGGAACGCCGTCGCTCCACATCGCCTTCGGGTTCAGGTCGACGACGATGCTGTCGTTGTTGCTGAGGCTGTCCACGAGGGTGCCGAGCAGCGGTTCAATTGTGCCGTTCAACGTGTTGTACGTAATAAGCGGCTCATACATCAAATTGAAGCGACCGCCCACGGGCCATGCCGCATTGTAGCTTTCCGCGAGCGGGTTAAACGAAGAGGGAGTTCCCCACTGCTGGCCGGAAAGATAAAGTGTCTGTTCCCGCGGAAGGACCAGGGTATCGCTCTCGGACTGTTCCGATTGCTCGCCGCAGGCGGAAAGAAGCGCCAGGCAGGCCGGAAGAATCACGGCGCACCGGGCAAATGTCTTAAAACCGATCATTATATCCTCGTGTGTGGAGTCGCTGAAAGGCTCCGGTAAAGACGGATGTAATATACTCTAATGTGGCATAAAACGCATCGGTATATTCCAAAAGCCGCCATTTAAATTTAGCTTTCATTTCAAAAAAAAGAACTCCGTTCTTGCGAGCGGAGTTCTTTTTTTACAAAAATAAGGGGATGACCTTACTTGCCCTGGCGGGGATCGCCGGCATAGACGGCTTCCTTGCCAAGTTCTTCCTCAATGCGGAGGAGGCGATTATACTTGCAGACGCGGTCCGTGCGGGAGAGGGAGCCCGTCTTGATCTGACCTGCGGCGGTGCCGACGGCGAGATCAGCGATGAACGTGTCTTCCGTTTCACCGGAGCGGTGGGAAACGACCGGAGCATAGCCTTCGACCTGGGCGCGCTTGATGGCGGCGAGGGTCTCGGACACGGAACCGACCTGGTTCACCTTGATGAGGATGGCGTTCGCGATGCCGGCCTTGATGCCTTCATCGAAAATCGCCGGGTTCGTCACGAACAGATCGTCGCCGACAAGGTTGATCTTGCCGCCGAGATTTTCAGTAAGGACGGTCCAGCCCTTCCAGTCCGCTTCATCGAGGCCGTCTTCAATGGAGAAGATCGGGAACTTCTTGATGAGCTTTTCGTAGTAAGCGACCATCTGACGGCTCTTGAGAGTCTTCTGAGTGGACTTCTTGAACGTATAGGTCTCGCCGCCCTTGGCGTCCTGACCCTTCTTGTCGCAGAATTCGGAAGAAGCGACGTCGAGAGCGATCTTGATATCCTTGCCGAACTTATAACCGGCGGCCTTGGTGGCCTCGCCGAGCGCGGAGAGCGCGTGTTCGAGGGTCATCACGCCCTTGATTTCCCAGCCGAACTTGGCTTTTTTGCTCTTCTTGATGGAAACGCCCGGAGCGAAGCCGCCTTCGTCACCGACGGTCGTTTCGAAACCACCGTCCTTAAGAACCTTCTTAAGGGCGTGGAAAATTTCCGTGACCATGCGGAGGCCGTCGGAGAACGTCTTCGCACCGACCGGCGCGATCATGAATTCCTGGAAATCGATCGGAGCGGAGCTGTGGGCGCCGCCGTTGATCACATTGCACATCGGGCACGGGAGAGTGAGCTTCTTCGTTCCATGAAGCTTAGCGATGTAGCGGTACAGAGGAATGCCCTTGGAGTTAGCGGCAGCGACGCACACGGCCATGGAAACGCCGAGGATGGCGTTCGCGCCAAGGTGATTCTTGTGCATGCGGTCACCGTCAAGCTCAATCATCGCATCATCGACGGCAGTCTGATCGAACGGATCCATTCCGGCGATCTTCTTCGCGATCTTTTCGTTCACGTTCTTCACGGCCTTGAGAGTGCCCTTGCCGCCGTATGCCTTGCCGCCATCGCGGAGTTCGCAGGCTTCACGTTCACCGGTAGAAGCGCCGCTTGGAACAGCTGCGTGGCCCTTGGAGCCATCGGAAAGAGTGACATCGACTTCGAGAGACGGATTTCCACGGGAATCCAGAATCTGACGAGCTACGACTGTCTTGATTTTAACTGCCATATTTATAACCTTCTTTTAGAGTGAAAATTTTGATGGGACTAATATAGAAAACTGTGCAAAAGCCGAGGAAAGAAAGTTGACAAATCACATTAAATCTCCCGGCGCGCGCTGTCAAGTTCCACAACGGATAATTGTGGCAAAGCGCAGCAGCCATGAAAAATTTATATAGAATTTAGAGAATGGGCGGCGGACTCTCCCGCGCCCCGGAAAAAGGAAGTGCGACAATGAACAACAAAATAATCATCCTCGGTCTCACCGCTGTGCTGGGCGTCTCCATGGCACAATCACAGGAAATCGCCACCTGGGCAGGATTCCGCGGCGGCGTCGCCACATTCACATTCGACGACGGGCTTGCCAACCAGCTTTCGATCGCCGTGCCCATTTTCGACAAGTACGGCTACAAGGCGAGTTTCTACCCCGTCATCAACTGGGGCCCGAACTGGAGCGCCTACCAGACTCTGGTGAACCAGGGCTACGAAGTCGGCAGCCATTCAATGAGCCATGCTCAGACTATGCCGGACAGCGAAATCAAATCGTCAAAGGACGCGATAGACGCCAAAATCACCGGGCAGACCTGCAACACTATCACCTATCCCAACTGCAACGTTCCCTCGGAAAGCGAGCTTTCCAAATATTACATCGGCGGGCGAATCTGCAGCGGCCAGATAGATCCGAAAACGCCGGGCAACTACAACCGAATCAGTTCCATCATCTGCGGCAACACCGGATCCGTCAACACGGCGCAGGCTTTCCAGCAGAAAATGCAACAGGCGGTAAGTCAGAGCGGCTGGGTCACCTTCCTGATACACGAAGTGGACAACGGTTCGGGATACTCCCCCACGGCGTCCACGGCAATCGACGGCGCGCTCTCCTGGGCGAAGCAGAACGACAGCAAAATCTGGGTGACCACCTTCCGCAACGCCATCATGTATTCCAAGGAACGCGACGCTTCAAAAATCGAGCAGACATCCAGGACTACAGACAAAGTCACATACACCCTCAAGCACAGCCTGAGCACCACGGTTTCCGCATTTAACTATCCGCTCTCCATCCGCGTCAAAAATTCGGACAACTGGACGACCGTGACCGCCACACAGAATAAAAAGGCAATCACCGCAACGATCACCGACGGCTACATTTACTTCGACGCAGTGCCTAACGGCGGTGACATCGAACTTTCGAACGGATCCGTAGCGGCTACATACAAAATCACGACGACAAGCAGCGCCGTAACTTTGTCCGCGACAACGGCGAAGGAAGGCGACAAGGTTACATTCACCGTCAAAGCGGACGACGGCTATGAGATCACCCGCATTTTAGTCAACAACGAGGCGCTCCCCCTTTCCGGCGGCAGCTACTCGTTCACGATGCCCGCCGCTGACATTTCCATCGCCGTGGAACAGCAGCGTACTACGGCGCTGAACGCGCGCATCGCCGCGGGCGGCGTCCAGGTGTCCGTCCAGGGAGCCGGACTGATGATCGAAGGCGCCGCAGGCAAACGTGTCACGGTATTCAACCTTCTGGGGAACATCGTCCGGCAGGTGACCGTATCATCCGATAAAGAATCGATCGCCGGTGAAGCCGGGGGAACCTACCTAGTAAGAATCGATGACCGGACCTGGAGCGTGAGGTTCTAAGCGGAGGACGTACAAAATAACGTCCATTCTTCTACACTCCCGTGGAGCCCCGGATGAAAGACATCCGGGGCTCTTTTATTTCCGCAACGTCCGTTGATTACATACAAAAAAAGACCCCGCGATGAACGGGGTCTCTTTCCAAAAATCAGAGGGATTAGAAGCGGAAGTGTGCAAATGCACGGTTCGCTTCAGCCATTTTATGGACATCCTGTTTCTTGCGGACGGCGTTGCCTTCGTTGTTCTTGGCAGCGACGAGTTCCGCAGCGAGACGGAGAGCCATATTGGCTTCGGAACGTCCTCGGGCGGCGTCAAGAAGCCAGCGCAGAGCGAGGGCCTTGGCACGTTCCGGAGCGACTTCCATAGGAACCTGATAGTTCGCACCGCCGACGCGGCGGGACTTCGTCTCGAGGCGCGGCTTGATGTTTTCAAGGCAGGCTTCGAACTTTTCGAGCGGAGTTTCCTTGCCTTCGACTTTCTTGTTCAGTTCGTCGAGAGCGGTGTAAACGATCTGTTCGGCAATAGTCTTCTTGCCCTGTTTGAGCACGACGCCCACGAGTTCGGTTACAAGCTGGGATTTGTAGCGCGGATCCGGGAGAACGTTATGATGAATGGTCTTTCTTCTTCTAGACATGTTTTACCTTACTTCTTAGCGGGAGCCGCGGCACCCTTTTTCTTAACGCCATACTTGGAGCGACCGTTCTGACGGCCGGCGACAGCCTGCGTATCCAGAGTTCCACGGATGATGTGGTAACGGACACCCGGAACGTCCTTCACACGACCACCGCGGATAAGCACGATGGAGTGTTCCTGAAGGTTGTGACCTTCACCCGGAATATAGGCGGTGACTTCCATCTTGTTGGAAAGACGGACACGCGCGATCTTACGAAGAGCGGAGTTCGGCTTCTTCGGGGTGGTGGTGTAGACACGGGTGCAGACGCCACGCTTCTGCGGGCACTGCTTAAGAGCCGGGGATGCGGTCCTATTGGAGACCGATTCGCGGCCGTTGCGGACGAGCTGTTGAATAGTAGGCACTTTTATCTCCCTAGATTTTGGAGTCCAAATATAGTTTGTTTTCGGATAATTTCAAGTTTCACGCCTGAATTACTCCGCATTATCTTCTTCCTGATTCTCAGAATCGCTGTCGAGCATCTTGAAGGACATGTCAGCGCTGTCTTCGCCATCCTCGTTTTGAGCCCTGTGAGCCTCGGCTTCCGCCTCGGCATCGGCATCGGTGACTTTCACGTTACGCAGATGACGCGCACCGGTACCACAAGGGATCAAGCGACCCATAATCACGTTTTCCTTAAGGCCAAGCAGCGGATCCACGCTGCCTTCGATAGCCGCGTGAGTGAGAATCTTGGTCGTTTCCTGGAAGGACGCTGCGGAAATGAAGCTGTCAGTCGCGAGCGAAGACTTGGTGATACCAAGGAGCATCGGAGCGTAGCTGGCGGTTTTCTTCCCTTCGGCGAGGAGCTTTTCGTTCTTCGTGCGGAGGCGAGCCTTGGAAATCTCATCATCCGGAAGCAGGTCGGAATCACCCGGATCCGTGATACGCACCTTGCGCATCATCTGACGGACGATGCACTCGATGTGCTTATCGGCAATGGACACGCCCTGAAGGCGGTACACTGCCTGAATTTCATTCACCAGATGGCGCTGGACTTCTTCCGGGCCCTGCACGCGCAGAATGTCATGCGGATCGACGGAGCCGTCGCAGATCTTCTGGCCGGCGCGGACGCGGTCGCCTTCATGCACTGCAAGGTGACGGCCACGCGGAACGAGGACGGAGTCTTCGTTTTCGCCGTTCTTAATGATGATCTTCTGGTTGCCGCGTTCTTCGTTGCCGTAGGCGACGAGGCCATCTATCGGAGCGATGACGGCGACGTTCTTCGGAATACGAGCTTCGAAAAGTTCTGCGACGCGGGGAAGACCACCGGTAATATCGCGGGTCTTACCCACTGCGCGCGGAAGTTTTGCGAGAGTCTGACCCACGGAGGCGGTGTCGCCCTCGTGAACCGTGAGAATCGCGCCATCCGGCAGCAGATAATGACCGAGTTTCTTGCCTTCGGCATCGACAATGCTGATCGCCGGGCGGCGTTTGCCGCGCTTGTCGCTAATGATGATCAACGTTTCGACTTCCGTGATTTCATCCTTTTCGACGCGGTACGTTGCATTTTCGACGAGATCCAGGAATTGGACCTTGCCGTCGACATTGCTGATGATCGGGCTGTTATAAGGATCCCATTCGAACATCACGGCACCCTTCTTGACCGCGTCCTTGTCCTTGACGTGGAGGATGGCGCCATACGGGACCTGATAACGGCCCTTGTTGATGCCCGTGGAATCGTAAATTACAAGTTCACCCATACGGCTCACGACGACGGTGTTGCCGTCATGCGTGACAACGTCCACGTTTTCGAGCTCGATATGGCCGTCGACGAGGGCCTTCTTGTCGCTTTCAACCGTGAGACGGCTGGAAGCGCCGCCGATATGGAACGTGCGGAGGGTGAGCTGAGTACCGGGTTCGCCGATGGACTGCGCCGCAATGACGCCCACGGCTTCGCCGAGGTCCACCGGACGGCCGGAGGAGAGCATACGGCCGTAGCACTTCGCGCAGACGCCGGAGGGGGAAGCGCAGGTGAGCACGGAACGCATCTTGACGTGTTCGATACCGGCGGCGGTGATCTTCGAAAGATCGCGTTCGGTAACGAGCTCGCCGGCCGTGACGATCACTTCGCCGGTGACCGGATGCTTGATGTCTTCGACAGGGACGCGGCCAAGGAGTCTTTCCTCGAGCGGGATGATCGTGTCATCGCCGTCCTTGAACGCGGAGATATCAATACCCTGATCTGTGTGGCAATCGTCTTCAGTGATGACGAGATCCTGAGCGACGTCAACGAGACGGCGGGTAAGGTAACCGGCATCGGCAGTCTTAAGAGCCGTATCGGCGAGACCCTTGCGGGCACCGTGAGAGGAAATGAAGTATTCCATCACGTTCAGGCCTTCGCGGAAGCAGGACTTAATCGGGTTTTCGATAACTTCCTGACCGCCGAGTTGTTTCGTCGGCTTCTGCATCAGACCGCGCATACCGGAGAGCTGCTTGATCTGTTCGCGGCTGCCGCGGGCGCCGGAATCCGCCATCATGTAAACAGGGTTGAATCCGTCGCGGTCGCGGGAAAGGAGATCCCACTGCTTCGCGGCGACATCGTTCGTGGTGCGGGACCAGATATCGATGATCTGGTTGTAACGTTCGCCGTCCGTGATGACACCGTCTTCGTAGAGTTCGCGGATCTGGTTCACCTTCTGGGTAGCGGCATCGAGCATCGCCTGCTTTTCCTGCGGAATCACCATCTCGGCGATAGCCACGGAGCAGCCGGAGCGAGTCGCCCAGCCGTAGCCGAGCGCCTTGATGTCATCCAGATAGTTCACCGTCATCCGGTTGCCGCTTCTGCGGTAGAGATCGTCGACGGACTTCGCGATGACCTTCTTGCTGAAAGTATCATTCGCATAGCCGATGACGTTCGGGATGATCTGGTTCAGGACAATGCGCCCGACGGTCGTCTTGATCATCGAGGATTCCTGAAGGGTGAGAAACTTTACCTTCTCGCCGGCCTTGGCGACAACATCCACGTTGCCGTTATCGTCCGGCTGTTCGCGGGTGCACTTGGTGTCTCGTTCAAGGGCGCCCACGTAAATCTTGCGGCCCTTTTCGAGGCGGAGGAAGCATTCCGCATTCAGGTCGATAGCGCCGTTCGCATAAGCGCGGAGGGCTTCATCGGAAGAATAGAAATGCATTCCGGCACCCTTGCGGCCCGGGCGCGGTTTGGAGATGTAATAAAGTCCAAGCACAATATCCTGAGACGGCACGGCGATAGGCTGACCGGAAGCCGGGTGCAGAATGTTGTTCGAAGAAAGCATCAGAACGCGGCATTCGAGCTGCGTTTCGAAGGAAAGCGGAAGGTGCACAGCCATCTGGTCACCGTCGAAGTCCGCGTTGAAAGCGGTACAGACGAGCGGATGCAGGCGGATGGCGCTGCCTTCGATAAGCTTCGGGTAGAACGCCTGGATACCGAGGCGGTGAAGGGTCGGAGCGCGGTTCAGCATCACCGGATGGTCTTCGATGATCTGTTCGAGAATGTCCCACACTTCGGGACGTTCCGCATCGACGAACTTCTTAGCGGCCTTGAGCGTATAAACCACGCCGTCCTCTTCCAGCTTCTGGATGATGAACGGCTTGTAAAGCTCGAGGGCCATGCGTTTCGGAAGACCGCACTGGTGCATCTGAAGTTCCGGGCCCACGACAATCACGGAACGGCCGGAATAGTCCACGCGCTTACCGAGAAGGTTCATACGGAAGCGACCCTGCTTGCCCTTGAGGAGTTCGGCGAGGGACTTGAGCGGACGGTTGGAACCGGCGCGGGCCGTGCGGCGGCCGCTGTCGAACAGCTGGTCAACGGCTTCCTGGAGCATGCGCTTCTCGTTGCAGAGAATCACGTTCGGGGCCTTGATGTCGATCAGCTTCTTGAGGCGGTTGTTGCGGTTGATTACGCGGCGGTAAAGTTCATTAAGGTCGGAAGTCGCAAAGCGTCCGCCATCGAGCGGAACGAGCGGACGGAGATCCGGCGGGATAACGGGGAGCACATCGAGAATCATCCATTCCGGCTGATTCGCAACATTCTTCGCTTCCTTCGGATACCGATCGCAGAACGCCACATAAGCGGATTCGATGCTGTATTCCGGATTTTTCTTGACGTATTCTTCCTTGAACGCGGCGACGGCGTCCGCAAGGTCGCGGACTTCGGAGTACGTCGTGCTCTGACGGCGCTTGTCCGGATCCTCGAAATAACCACGGAAATCATCGATCTGGGACTTCTTGAAAGCTTCGACAATTTTGAGACGCTTCACGGCCTCGTCACGCTTCGTCTTGGACTTGGACGTGGCATCAATGCGGAGCTTTTCGGAAAGTTCAACGAAATTGATACGGGAAAGAAGTTGCTTGATAGCCGGAGCGCCCATCTTCGCCGTGAAATGACGGCCTTCCTTTTCAAGGTCATCATACTGGAACTGGTCGATCAGCTGGTTTTCCTGCAGGTCCGTGTTGCCCGGATCCAAGACAACGTACTTCTCATAGTAGATAACGTTGTCAAGGGACTTGGTGTCCATGTTCAGCAGAGCGCCGATGACGCAGGGCTGATTGCGGACGAACCAGATATGGGCAAGCGGAATGGCAAGGTCGATGTGACCCATGCGCTGGCGGCGCACCTTGGAGGTCGTGACTTCTACGCCGCAGCGGTCACAGATGACTCCCTTGTAGCGGATGCGCTTGAACTTACCGCAATTGCATTCCCAGTTCTTGACAGGTCCGAAAATGCGTTCGCAGAACAGGCCGTCCTTTTCCGGCTTGAAGGAACGATAGTTGATCGTTTCCGGTTTCGTCACTTCGCCATAAGACCAGTAACGGATCAGATCCGGAGAAGCCAAGTGAATGGAAATATCACCTGTGCTTTCAGAATATTCGGTGTTTTCTTCGGACATATCACTTATCTCCAGTAGTCTTGATGTCAAGGCACAGGGATCTAACTTCACGGATCATCACGTGGAAGGATTCCGGAACGCCCGGTTCAGGCGTATTCTTGCCGTGGACGATAGCGTCATAGACCTTGGAACGGCCCATGACATCATCGGACTTCACGGTCAGAAGTTCCTGCAGGGTGTACGCCGCGCCGTAGGCTTCGAGAGCCCAGACTTCCATTTCGCCGAAGCGCTGGCCGCCGAACTGACTCTTACCGCCGAGAGGCTGTTGCGTCACGAGGGCGTAGGAGCCGATGGAGCGTGCGTGGATCTTATCTTCGACCAAGTGACCCAACTTGAGGTAATACATATAACCGATCGTGACCGGGTTCAGGAACGCCTCGCCGGTGCGGCCGTCGTAAACCTTGGCCTTACCGATGACGTGGTTGTGTTCCGGATCCATCTTGTAATCGACGATCGGGGTCTTCTGATAAGCCTTTTCGAGTTCGTTCACGATGTCTTCGAAGGACGCGCCGTCGAACACGGGGGTCGCGACCTTGAAGCCGAGGACCTTAGCGGCCCAGCCGAGGTGAACTTCAAGCACCTGACCCACGTTCATACGGGAAGGCACGCCCAGCGGATTCAGAAGGATCTGCAGCGGGCGACCGTCTTCGGTGAACGGCATGTCTTCGACCGGAACGATCTTGGACAC
>JBAYFD010000010.1:0-17420 GCA_041667365.1 Fibrobacteraceae bacterium
ACTTTATCGATTGCGCCGCTGAAAATCCAGGGGTGCCTGCGGAGTGCTGATTTTTCCTTGCCCGCGAGGAGCGTTATCGCCTTCATTCCCGGTTTTTCTTTCATTAGAGTTTCGCCTGGAATTCGTGGAATACGCGCAGGAGTTCATCGTAGTTCTGCGTTGTCGGAAACTGCGGAAACTGCGCGGTCACGTTCGCGGGCGCGCGGAAGAACGCCCCCTGGTCCGCTTCAAGGAGCATTCCCGTGTCGTTGAAGGAGTCGCCGGAGGCGAAAACCTTGAAGTTCAGCGAATGGAGAGCCTTGACTGTCGCACGTTTCTGATCTTGGATGCGCAGGTGGTAAGAGGTGATGTGGTCGTTTTTGACGGTCAGGTTGTGGCAGAAGATCGTCGGCATGCCCATCATCTTGATGAGCGGATAGGCGAATTCCTGAAACGTGTCGGTGAGGATGATGACCTGCGCTTCATCGCGGAGTTTGTCCACGAAATCCTTCGCGCCGTCGAGGAGTCCGAGCGAGGCGATGACTTTCTGAATCATTGAAAGGGTGAGGTGCTCGCGTGCGAGGATCCTGAGGCGGCCGCGCATCAGTTCATTGTAATCCTGAATATCGCGCGTGGTGAGGCGGAGATCGGGAATGCCCGTCTTTTCGGCGACGGCGATCCAGATTTCCGGGGTGAGCACGCCTTCCATGTCGAGCGTGACGACGCATTGCTTGGTGAACATAGTTTGTACCGGCTCAGACCTTGCGGTCTTTCAGAATGTCCCGGATTTCATCCGGGGTGATGATGTATTTGTTGCGGCAGAAATCGCAGATCATTTCGATGTCCTTGTTTTCATCGATGAGATTCTGCAGGTCCGCGGTCGGGATGGCGGCGAGGCTCGAAAGCGTGCGCACCTTGCTGCAGGGGCAATAGACGGTCGGCGTGATTTCGCGGACGACTGAAATGTCGTAATCCCCGGCGATATTCCGGAGAAGTGCGTCGAGCGCATAAAAATGCCCGTCATAGAACTTGCCGAACTTGGGGAGCTTCATGATGGATTCCTCGAGCGCGGAAAGATCTGCCGGGGCGAGGTCCGGGTATGCTTCCAGATAGAAGCCTACGGCGTAGTCCAGCTTGGATGCGTCGTTTGCGTTGTTCTTCGCCTCGATGCCGATCGCGGAATGCGTCTGTTCCGATTGCAGCATATAGACGGAAAGGTCGCGCCCGATGCTTTCGGAAACGGCGTCGATGATGCTGTCGTGTACGCGCTTGCCTTTTTCATCGAGCTTGATGACTTCGAAGGTCTGCGGCGAAAGCGCCGGCTCGAAATTCTTGGTGCGGAGGATGTCTTCCTGGGGAATCATCGCGCGCAGGAGCCCCTGCGGGGTGGATTCCGCGACCACTTTGGAGATATCGCCGGAAAAACCGACGCGCACGCTCACCGTGCCTGCGTATTTGAGGCCGCTCGAGAGAAAAATCGAGGCGATGGAGGTTTCGGCGAGAAATTTGAGGGAATAGGCGGTCGCGCCGTGTTTCTTTCCGAGTTCGTTCGCGCATTGCGTGATGTCGACGAGGACGAGGCGGAACGGCGCTTTTGCCCCGGTTGCCCGTATAATGCGGTCTTTCGCGGTGGTTTCCATGCAGAAAAATATAGAAAATCACGCAAAAAACAATTAAATTAGGGAATGTAAGTGTGAACATTAAGAGGTTTCTATGGAAAAGAGAATGTTGTTCCTCATGGCTGATGGTTTTGAAGAGATGGAATTCACTGCGCCTTATGATATCCTGATGCGCGCCGGGGTCAAGGTGACGCTTGCGAGCATTCATGAAGATGCAATGGTGGAGAGTGCGCGCGGGCTCCAGATCCGCACGGACGCTCTCTTTCCCGAGATCCGCCGCGCGGATTATGACGGCATATTCCTCCCGGGAGGCGCCCGCGGAGTCCAGAATCTGCGCGCCTCGGAAGACGTGCTCGATTGCGTCCGCGAATTTTACGAGAACAAGAAATGGGTGACCGCCATCTGCGCCGGGCCCACTGTGCTCGCCGCCGCGGGAATCCTCCAGAATCACAAGGTGACGAGTTATCCCGCCAATGAAGCGGATCTCGCTCCGTATTGCAAGGCATACCTTCAGGATCGCGTCGTCGTGGACGGCAAGGTTGTGACGAGCCGCGGCCCGGGCACCGCCGAGGAATTCGCGCTCACGCTTGTGACGCTCCTTCTCGGACAATCGAAAGCGACGGAAATCCGGAAGGGCATCGTCGCCCGGTGATTTTAAATTTTAGTTTATATGAAAAGCGTCCGGAATACACCGGACGTTTTTTGTTTTTTGTACTTTCTCACCCGACACTGTGCTCGAGCTTCAGCGTCAATAACTGCCGTGCTTCCGTCGCGAATTCTCCGGGGAGTTCCTTGAAAACGTCTTTGCAGAATCCGCCGACCATCGCCTGAATCGCGTCTTCGCGCTTGATCCCGCGGCTTTCGAAATAAAAGAGCTGGTCTTCGCTGATGCGGCTCGTGGATGCTTCGTGTTCTGTCTGTGCCGTGGGTGTCGCGACCGTGATGTAGGGGAAAGTGTGCGCGGCGCTTTTGCTCCCGACGAGCATACTGTCGCATTCGGTGTAATTGCGTGCGCCTGTCGCGCTCTTTCGGATGTCCACGAGTCCACGGTAGGCGTTGCTGCTTTCGTCCGCGCTGATTCCCTTGCTGATGATGGTGCTGCGCGTATTCTTCCCGATATGAATCATCTTGCTTCCGGTATCAGCCTGCATCTTTCCATTAGTTAAAGCGACGGAATAAAATTCACCGACGGAGTTGTCACCCAGAAGCACGCAACTTGGATATTTCCAGGTGATCGCGCTGCCCGTTTCGACCTGCGTCCAGCTGATGCGGCTATTTTTGCCTGCGCATTTTCCGCGTTTGGTGACAAAGTTGTACACGCCGCCTTCCCCTGTTTTACGGTCGCCCGCATACCAGTTCTGCACCGTGCTGTACTTTATGCTCGCGTTGTCTTTCGCGATGAGCTCCACGATCGCGCTGTGGAGCTGGTGGCTGCTGAACTCTGGCGCGGTGCAGCCTTCGAGGTAACTTACGCTCGCGCCTTCGTCCGCGATGATGAGCGTGCGTTCGAACTGCCCGGCTTCCTTGTTGTTGATGCGGAAGTAGGTGGAAAGGTCCATCGGGCACTTGACTCCGGGCGGAAGGTAGATGAAGCTTCCATCGCCGAAAACAGCGCTGTTGAGCGCCGCGAAATAATTATCGCCTGCGGGGACGACGCTTCCGAGATATTGTTCCACAAGTTCCGGATATTCCTGGATAGCGTCGGAGATGGAGCAGAAGATGATGCCCATTTCCATCAATTTTTTCTTGTGGCTCGTGTAGATGCTGACGCTGTCGAATACGGCATCCACGGCGACGTTCGCGAGGCGTTTCTGTTCGTCGAGCGGAATGCCTAGCTTGTCGAAAGTCGCGAGGAGTTCCGGGTCCACGTCTTCGATTTTGTCGTGGCTCTTTTTCGTTTTGGGCGCGGAGTAGTAGACGATGTCCTGCAGGTCCACGGGCTTGAAATGAAGCTCGCCCCAGTGGGGCTGTTCCATCTTGCAAAGCTTTTCGTAGGCACGCAGGCGGAAGTTCAGCATGAACTCCGGCTCCTTGCGTATCGCGGACGCGCGGCGGATCACGTTTTCATTGAGCCCTTTTTCAAAGGCTTCATTTTCGATCGGTGTGACGAATCCGTATTTGTAAGTATCGGCCATTTCGGTGTGCAATTTAGAAAAAACGAGGACCGTTGCGATTGCCGCGGCGTGCGTCAAGCCTCGCAATGACTTCCAGTGCGGTTATTCCTGTGCGGAGCGGAGCGCTTTCAAGAAGCCCCGTGCGTATTTCTTGAGCTTGAATTCACCCACGCCCGGCACTTCCGCGAATTCATCGATGTCCGCAGGGCGCCGCGTCGCAATTTCCACGAGCACTTTGTCGCTGAACACGATGTAGGGCGGAATGTCCGCCGTGTCCGCGAGTTCCCTGCGGTAGGCGCGGAGCGCTTCGAAAATCCGCAGGTCGCCCCCTTCGAGTCCATTTTTGAATTTCCGCTTCTCCGCCGCTGCACCGCCTTCCGCGGAAGGCATCGCGGCCGTTGTCTTTAGTAGCTTGTCTTCGATCAGCGCAAGTTCGATATTCTTTTGCCCGAACAGCACTTCGCGGCCGTAAGGCGTTATGCGGAGCGGCTTCCCCTCGGTGTATGCCATCGCAATGCAGCCGAGGTGAATCAACTGCTGCAGGTAACCGTGCCACTTGAACGCCGGCGTCTTTTCGCCCACGCCGAACGTCTTTAATTTGTCATAACCCTTGTCGAAAATTTCCGCCCGCTGTGAACCGCGGAGAATGTCTGTGATCATCGTCGCATTTTCGCATTCGTGCACGCGGGCTATTGCGGAGAGCGCTTTCTGCGCAAGGATAGTTCCGTCGAACCGTTTGGGCGGATGGCGGCAGATGTCGCAGTTCCCGCAGTCCTTTTCGAGCGTCTCGCCGAAGTAGCTGAGAAGAATACGCCGGCGGCACACGGGACTTGTCGCGTAGTGCTGCATCCGCGCGAGTTTTTCAAGCTGGAGATCCTTCTGCGCGCTCTCTTCCGCGAATTTTGCGAGCTGCACGATATCCGAATCCGAATAAAAGAGGAGCGTGTCGGCGGGGAGTCCGTCGCGTCCCGCGCGTCCTATTTCCTGGTAGTAGCCCTCCATGCTTTTGGGCGTATTGTAGTGAATCACGAAGCGGATGTTCGATTTGTTGATGCCCATTCCGAAAGCGATCGTCGCGCAGATGACCTGCGTGCGGTCGCGCAGGAAATCTTCCTGGATGCGGGAGCGTTCATCGGCGTCAAGCCCCGCATGGTAAGCCTCCGCGTCTATCCCGTTCCTGCGGAGTTCATCCGCGACGTCTTCCGTGGATTTGCGGCTTAGGCAGTAGATGAGCC
Organism: Fibrobacteraceae bacterium; assembly: GCA_041667365.1. Lineage (GTDB taxonomy): Bacteria > Fibrobacterota > Fibrobacteria > Fibrobacterales > Fibrobacteraceae > JBAYFD01. The sequence goes on from JBAYFD010000010.1 coordinate 4,948, forward strand.
CGCTTTGGTTCTTGCGGCGTTCGATGAACCGAACGATTTCCTGGAGTTTGTCCTTCTTGCGGTAATCGCATTTCACGGCGAGCGAAAGGTTCGGACGGTCGAATGAATCGATGATCGTGTTCCCGGCAGGAATATCAAGCTGCCGCAGAATGTCCTCCCGCGTCATGGAGTCCGCCGTAGCCGTAAGCGCGATGACGGGAATTTGCGGAAACTTTGTACGCAATGCGTGAAGCTGCGTGTATTCCGGCCGGAAATCGTGGCCCCATTGCGAAATGCAGTGCGCTTCGTCGATTGCGAAAAGGGAGACGGGGGAGCGCGGGAGAAGATTCTCGATTTCGAATACGAGGCGTTCAGGGGAAATGTACAGAAGCTTCAGCTCCCCGCGTGCGAATTGCGAACGGACCTCCCGGGATTCGTCGGGCGAAAGCTGACTGTTGAGCGCGGCGGCGGCGACGCCGTTTTCGCGCAGGGAATCCACCTGGTCCTTCATCAGCGCGACGAGAGGGGAAATGACGACCGCCGTCCCGGGGAAAATGAGGGCGGGAATCTGATAGCAGAGCGACTTGCCGCCGCCCGTGGGCATCAGGGCGAGCGTGTCCTTGTGTGCGAGTACCTGCCCGAGCACTCGCTTCTGCGCGGGCCGGAAATCATCAAAACCGAAGGTCTCTTTAAGCGCTTTCCGCGCTTCTGCGAATAAATCCATGGACCGCAATATAGAAATACTGCACAAAAGGGTAGTGTGGAACCACTATTCCACGTCCATTTCCACTTTGTAAACGGCATCGCCCTGTTCTCTTCCGTCACGCCCGGCTTTTCACCAAAGCAATTTTTAGAGGTACCCTTAAGCGTATCCTTTGCGTTATTTTGTCTGTAAAATTCCGTCTTGAGCTTGAATTTCCTATACGCGGCTATGGATTCCTTCGGGTTGCAGTACTGCGTAAAGGTAAGCTTCATCTTCGGGTATTTCTTGAAAATTTCCGCGTAGCGGGCGGCTTTCGCGTATTGGTCGCTCTGGAAATCCGCATAGAGCGAGTCGAATGCGATTTCATCTTTTTCCTGAATGTCCGCCCGAGCGCGTTTCCCAAAAGACGGATGGGGGAGACTGTGACTTTCACAAGCAGGTTCACGAGCGTCTTGAGGATGCTTCTGCCGTAAGAGAACTGCGGATCATGGATATTGCCCTTGACGGGAACGTCGAAGTCAATTTTCCCGTCCTCGTCCTTTACGATGTAGAGAGCGAGCTTGAGCGGAACTTTGTATTCTTGTCCTTGTCGCCCTCTTCGATGTCGAAGTGCGCGCTCGCTCCGTTCACCCCGATGGAATCCACGCGGATGCGCTTTGTCCGGATGTTCGCTTCCGCAAGTCTTTGCCCGATGTGCGCGATGTTATAGTTGACTTTGACTCCGAGTGAACTGCCTTCGCCGTATCTTCTGCGGCGGTGTCTTTCTTTGCGGAATTCTACGGAACAAAGCACAGCAGGAGGCAGCTGAAGTTGAATACCGTGCTGTCCTGTATGACACGCGCATAAGGCGCCGTGGGGTGTACGTTCTCGACGTGGAGCGCTTCGATTTTTGATTTTCCGTCCGGTCCATTCTTCGGAATGATTCTCAATGTCGCTTTTTGCGAAAGGTGGGAGCGCGAATGCGACGAGGATGAGCAACGCTGCGATACAGATGAAGATGATAGTGAGAATTTTTGAGAAGTCCGTGATGCATTTTAATGCGCGGATTCATTCTCTGGTCTTGTTAAAAAGGGCGCCGTTTGGCGTCCTTCATAAATGTTTATTGTTGTACCGGCGCCTGTGGCGCGGGGTCTACGCCTTCGAGCGGAATGCCGCCTGGGTAATTCGCGAGCGGATCTTCGGGTTCCACCGTCAAGTTGTAGTAAACTTTATTCTGAAGTTCATCTTCGATGTAGAAAAGCGTGCCGCCCATCGCGGAGCCGCAGCCGGCGCAGGCTCCCTGGAACCGGACCTGAACGCGGGTCTTGTCCTTGATTCCGAGGACTTCCAGGTCGCCGCCATCGTTTTGGAGCGTGCTGCGCACGTTGATGTGCAGGCATTCTCCGATTTTTGCGAGGCGTTCGTCATCAGTGAGCGCGTCCCATTCCTTGTCCGCTTCCGCGCGCCCTTCCGCGCTCTGCGTGCGGTATTTTATGCGTTCCATCGTTTCGCGGGTGGCGAGTGCGACGATCTTCTTTTCGGGGTAGGCATCGTGGAGCTTCAGAAGAAGCGCGGCGAAGGACGCTTTTTCGGGCGCGTTTTCCGGGAACGCCGGAGTCGCCGGGTCATCGCGGAGTTCCTTTTCCAGGTCTTCGGTCTTGATCTGTACAAGCGTATCGACGTGTTGCTTCTGGAGTTTTTCGCAGAGCAGGTCCGCGAGAGCAGTGAAAACCGGACCGCCGTAAGTGAAAAACCGCGTTTCCAGAATCTGATCCGATTCCGGGTCGATCATCAGGTAAATCTTGAGGCTGGATTCCTTGCCGTCCACGAGGGCGAGGCCCTTTTCATCCGCTTCTATCTGGAATATGGCACCACGGTATTTGGGGTAGCGCGCGAGTTCAGTCAGCTTTTTCGAGAATTTAGCATCGGATGAGTCTTCCATGTGCGCAAATTTAGCTAAATAATTCCCGCGTCAAAGGTGAAAAGAATCACTTAAAAGGTTTATGTAAGATGAATTCAGTGATGACGGAGAAAACAGGCCTGGTGCTCGAAGGCGGCGGTATGCGCGGCCTCTACACGGCGGGCGTCCTCGATTATTTTCTGCAGGAAAACTTCTTCACGGATGCCGTCGTCGGCGTTTCCGCGGGCGCGGTGCAGGCCTGCAATTTCGCGTCCCGGCAGTTCAAGCGCAGCGCCCGCGTGTACCTCGCATACATCGGCGACAAACGTTACCTGAGCTGGCGATCGTGGTGGAAAACGGGTGATATCTTCAACACGGATTTCTGCTACAACCGCATTCCGAACGAACTCGATCCCTTTGACTACGAGACTTTCGCCAAGTCCCCGATGAAGTTCTACGCGGGTGTCACCGATGTCGAAACGGGCAAGGCCGCTTATCTCGAAATCAAGGATCTCCGCACGCAGATGGACTGCCTCCGCGCTTCGGGTTCGCTTCCTCTCGTTTCGAACATCGTCGAAGTGGATGGCCATAAATACCTCGACGGCGGCATTGCGGACAGCATTCCCATCGGCTTTTTCCGCAGCGCGGGTTACGGCAGGAATATCGTCGTCCTTACGCGCGAGGCGGACTACCGCAAAAAGCCCACGGCGGCGATGCCCCTCATCCGCTGGAAATACCGTAAGTATCCAAATTTCGTACAAAGTTCAGCGACCCGTTACATCCGTTACAATGAGACGCTTGATCTCCTCGAAGAACTGGAACGCAAAGGCGAAGTCTTTGTCATTCGCCCGCAGAAAAAGGTGGAGCTCGGCCGCCTCGAAAAGAATCCGGAAAAGCTGAAGGCCCTTTACGAGGAAGGCTTCTCCGAGGCGAAGGCGCTGTTCCCGAAGCTCATGGAGTTCATCGGGAAAAGTAAAACGGTGCGGAAGAAAGGATAGCCGCGCCCCTACGGGGGCTCCCGTATCATCAGGCTTGACCATCGGGACGGATAGCAATGACTGCTTACTTTGGAATGGATTGCCGCTTTGCCATATAAAAAGCGGAACCTTCCGGTCCCGCTTTTCGTATAACGTTATATTGTGCGCTTATCGCCGGTTTTTACGAGAAGAAACTCTTCACCTTTGAAAGCAGGCTTTCTTCCTGCGCGGTTTCCTTGTCCTTGCGGATTTCGGCGAGTTCTTTGTAGAGCTCCTTTTCGCGAGCGGAAAGGTCCGTCGGAATCTGGGCCTTCACATCCACGAACAGGTTTCCGCGGTCGCCCTTGCCGTTGAGCGGAGGAAGCCCCTGTTCGCGCAAACGGAACGTGCTTCCGGGCTGCGTCCCCGCGGCTATCTTGATGCTCACTTCGCCGCCATCAAGCGTCGGAATGCGCTGCGTTCCGCCGAGGGCGAGTTTGTGGATGGGCACGTCGATGGAGCAGCGGAGATCCTCGCCGTCGCGCGTATAGAAGCTATCCTTCTTTTCTGCGATGACCACGAGCAGGTCCCCGGAAGGTCCGCCGTTCGGGCCGCAGTGGCCTTCGCCTCTCAGGTTCAGATACTGGCCTTCCGCGACACCCTGTGGAATCTTGATGGAAATCGTTTCCTCTTCGATGACGCGGCCTTCGCCGTGGCAGTGGGGGCATGGATGCGCGATTTTTTCGCCGGTGCCGTTGCAGTCCGGGCACACGCTTTCCGTCACCATCTGGAAGAACGACTGCGTCACCCGGCGGACTTTGCCCGCGCCGCCGCAGGTGGGGCAGGTCTTGATGTCTGAACCGCCCTTGCCGTTGCAGTCGGTGCAAGGTGCGTAGCGCTTGATGCGCACCTTCTTCGTTACGCCTTCGAGAATTTCCTTGTACGAAAGCGCAATCTTGATCTGCAGATCCTGGCCGCGCGGCGGGCCCGATTTACGGCGTGAAGACGAACGCCTTCCTCCGCCGCTGAACCCTCCGAACCCTCCGCCGCCGAAAATGTCGCCGAACTGGCTGAAAATATCCTCGAAACTTGAAAATCCCTGGCCACCGCCGAATCCGCCGGCCCCCGCGCCCGGCATATCGTGCCCGAACTGATCGTAATTCGCACGTTTCTGCGAATCAGAGAGCACTTCGTAGGCTTCCGCGGCTTCCTTGAACTTTTCCTCGGCTTCCTTGTTGCCCGGGTTCTTGTCCGGGTGGTATTTGATGGCGAGCTTTTTGTACGCGTGCTTGATTTCTTCAGCACTCGCCGTCTTCGCAACGCCAAGGACATCATAGTAATCTCTTTTTTCGCTCATAGCCGTTCCCGTTCTTTAGATCATCAAATTCCGCGATTTCAAAACCTATAAAATCATCTTTAAAAAGGCTGTAAATGTAGAAAAGGGATTTTCCCTTTTTCAGGGAAAATCCCCTTTTCTCTCTCATGAGAATTTCTCCGGGGCGGAGAAATTCCCTTTGGTTATTTTTTCTTATCGTCATCGACCACGGTGTAGTCGGCGTCGATAGGTCCGTTGTCCTTCTTGGGCTGTTCCTGCTGCGGGTGTTCCTGCCCTGCGGAAGCTCCACCCATTCCGGCCCCGGCCGCACCCTGGGCCGCTCCGGCAGCCTGAGCCATATCGTTCAGGATCTTCTGGAGCTTTTCCATGGACGAGTTCACTTCGGAAAGCGAATTTGAATTCTTCTTGTCATTCACTTCCTTGACAGCGGCTTCAATCTGGCTGCGGACATCAGCGGGGAGCTTGTCACCTGCGGCCTTGAGCGTGCTCTCGGCCTGGTAGACCATCTGTTCCGCCTTGTTCTTCGCATCGATGAGTTCACGCGCGTCCTTGTCCTTCTGCGCGTTCGCCTCGGCGTCCTTCACCATCTTGTTGATTTCGCTTTCGGACAGTCCGCTCGAAGACGTGATCTTAATGGACTGTTCCTTGCCCGTTTCCTTGTCCTTCGCGCTCACGTGCACAATGCCGTTCGCATCGATATCGAAGGTCACTTCAATCTGGGGCACTCCGCGCGGTTTCGCCGGGATGCCGGTGAGGTCGAAGCGTCCGAGCGTGCGGTTGTCGCGGGCGAATTCGCGTTCGCCCTGCAGCACGTGGATGGTCACTGCGGACTGATTGTCTTCCGCGGTGCTGAACACCTGGCTCTTCTTGGTCGGAACGGTCGTGTTGCGTTCGATGAGCTTGGTCATCACGCCGCCGAGGGTTTCGATGCCGAGGGAAAGCGGGGTCACGTCGAGCAGAAGCACGTCCTTCACGGAAGAATCGCCGGCGAGGACAGCGCCCTGAATGGCGGCGCCCATGGCGACCACTTCATCCGGGTTCATGCTTTTGTTCGGTTCCTTACCGAAGAAGCTCTTCACCGCGGCCTGCACGGCCGGGATACGGGTGGAGCCGCCGACGAGGATCACTTCGTCGATTTCGGAAAGCTTGAGGCCGGAATCCGCGATGCACTTGCGGCACGGCTCGATGGAGCGTTCCACGAGGTGTGCGGTCAGCTGATCGAACTTCGCGCGGGAAAGCGTGATGTCGAGGTGCTTCGGGCCCGTAGCGTCCGCCGTGATGAACGGCAGGTTGATGTTCGTACTCGTCGTCGCGGAGAGGTCGATTTTCGCCTTTTCGGCGGCGTCCTTCAGGCGCTGGAGGGCCATGCGGTCCTTCTTGAGGTCGATGCCCGGATTCGTCTTCTGGAATTCGGAGTTAATCCAGTCGATGATGACTTCATCGAAGTTATCGCCGCCGAGCATCGTATCGCCGTTCGTCGCCTTCACTGTGAACATGCCGTCGTCGATTTCGAGGATGGAAATATCGAACGTACCGCCGCCGAGGTCATACACGGCGACTTTTCCGCTCTTCTTGGAGTCGAGTCCGTAGGCGAGCGCCGCGGCTGTCGGTTCGTTCACTATACGGAGCACTTCAAGGCCCGCGATTTTACCCGCGTCCTTGGTCGCCTGGCGCTGGGCGTCGTTGAAGTAGGCAGGGACGGTGATTACCGCCTGGGTGACGCCCTGGTTCAGGTAATCTTCGGCGATCTTCTTCATCGTCTGGAGAACCATTGCGGAAATCTCAGGAGGTGCGAATTCCTTGTCGTCGATCTTTACGCGCACGGGTTCAGTGCCGGTGCCGATCAGGTGGTACGGCATGTGCTTCTCGGCGTCGGAGCATTCTCCGCCGCGGCGGCCCATGAAGCGCTTGATGGAATAAACGGTCTTTTCCGGGTTGGTGATGGCCTGGCGTTTTGCGACGTGACCCACGAGGCGTTCGTCGTTCTTGCCGAACGCGACGATGGACGGGGTGGTGCGGAAGCCTTCCGCGTTGGCCATGACGACGGGCTTGCCGCCTTCCATGACTGCCACGCAGCTGTTTGTCGTTCCGAGGTCGATACCGATGATCTTGCTCATAATTTGAATTCTCCTATTAAATTCTTTTTGCCCTTGTGTTTAGCAAAATATGTGCCATTCTTTAAAACTGCCGTATTTCATCTGAAAAAGGCAGTTTAAATGGCGATTGTTTCATTTTGAAGCGCTTTCCTTCGCCGGACCGGAAGACACGATGACCTTCGCCGTCTTGAGGAGCTTGTTCTTGATCTTATAACCTTTCTGGAACACCTGCGCGACGTGTTCCTGAGGAACCGTTTCCGAGGGCTGGGACATCAGCGCTTCGTGAAAATTGGGGTCGAAGGCTTTGCCGACGGGGTCGATCTGTTCAAGGCCCGCGTCTTTCAGAATCTTTCCGAACTGCGCGTGGATGAGCTGCATCCCCTTTTCGAATGCGGCGAGGTCCTGCGCCTTGTTGCCCGCGTCGAATGCGCGTTCAAAGTTATCCAGAACTTCGGAGAGCTTTCCGAGGAGCTTCGCGTTCGCTGTTTCGATGAGCTCGACCTGTTCCTTGGCGGAACGGCGGCGGAAGTTGTCGAATTCGGCCATCAGGCGGATGTAGCGGTCCTGGGCGTCCGCGGCACTCTTTTTGAGGCCGGCGATTTCTTTTTCCGCGGCGGCTTTCGCTGCCGCGGCTTCGACTTTCGCTTTGTCGAGCGGCGAGGGTTCCGCCTTCGGCTCTGTTTTCGTCTCCTCTTTCACTTCGGCTTTCGCTTTCGTTTCCGCGGCCTGTTGCTGCGCCTGCCCGTTCTCCACGGGAGCCGCATTCTGTTGATTCTGCTGCTGATTGCTCTGTTGTTCTGCCATTAGGTTGTTTCCTGATTCCTTAAAAAATATCCGCCGCATTATTAGCGATAATCGTGCCAATCCGTTTTGTTTCATTTTGAAGCGTTCCGTAGCCTGGTTTTTAAAAGAAAAGGGCCCGCGTTTTGCGACGGGTCCTGTTGCAAAGAGCGGATGATCTATCAGTTGCAGCCTGTGGCGGTGCAGTTGCTGTTTGTATCGAGCGCGCCGCCGGTGTAGGTGGACCAGTCATCCTTCCAGATGATGTGGTTCGTCTTGGTCGTGTTGATCGTGCTCATATACTTGTCGATCAGGTACTGCGGGCACTGGACTTCTTCCCAGTTGTAGGTGGGATTATCCGCCGCCATGTACCAGTCCGCGTACCAGTTGCAGCCGCGGAGGAGGTTCGGATAGCCGGTGAATGCCGCTGCGCACATATCCTTGACGCAGGATTGGTAGTTCGCCACGGTGTTGTCATAGCCTAGGGAACTCTGGCATTGCGTCAGGAAACCTCCGTATTTGGCACCCCAATTGACACTGCTGCCGTTGACCATCGTGGAGAGCGCGTCATATTGTCCGACGCCGCCGCCCGGGACCATCAGGTCGAACTGTCCTTGTTCAACGTCATATCCGATGTTAGACTGCATCACGATCATGTGCTTGCCTTTGAGGGCCTTGTGCGTCGCTTTTATGTCGTTTGCATGGTTTCCGCCGTTGAACTGGATGTGGTAGCATTTGCCGCAGGCGCCGGCGCTCGTGGAACCGGGGCCGGCGACATAGCCGTAAGAGAGCGTATCATTCACTTCAATGGGAGCCATGTCCGTGCAGGCGAATGCCCCGGCGCTGCCGGAACCGCAGGCGCTGTTTGTGCCCTGATAGCCGATCCAGTACTGTTGAACGGCTTTGGCGAGCGTGTATGTCGGAATTTCGATGTCGTGGATGTTGCAGTTGCGCGTCGTTCTGTAGCCCGCCTGGTAAGTGGCTTCGCTGGTCGTGTCGACGTTGCCCGGCCAGGAACAGCTGGGCTTGCAGGCATCCCAGTAACGGGAGCTCCAGCCCGTGCCGGAACCGCCGCTCGCGAGCAGGTTGCTGTATGCCGCGACGGGGTATGTGCTGATGTCCGAACCCGCGGATGTCGAGGAGGTGATGGTCGTGCCTGCGGAGGAGGAGGTGACGACCGCTGCGGAAGACGTCGCCGTGGCGGCGGAGGATTGCGTCGGGTTGATGACTGCTGCGGAAGACGTTCCCGTACTTGCGGAGGATTGCGTCGGGTTGATGACGGTCGCGGAAGATGTCGCCGTGGCGGCGGAGGATTGCGTCGGGTCAACGACAGTCGCGGAAGACGTTCCCGGATCCGCGCTCGCTGAGGAGATACCGCTGAGATTTAACGAGGAGCTGGTATCGCTGCAGGCGAGGAAGGCGGCGACGGTCGCTACGGAAAGCGCCGCGGGAAGAAGTATTTTCTTTTTCATAAAAGGAGACCTCGGGAATAATTTTACGCCCCAAAAATATATTCTTGGCACAAAAAATTAAAAGAAAACAGGAAAAAGAACAGAGTTTTTTGTGGAATATCACGGAATAAAAAAGGCCCCGCTTTAGAGCGAGGCCTTTTATCCCTTTTTTAGGATGGATTACATCATGCCGCCCATACCGCCCATGCCCGGGTTCATCGCCGGGGCAGCGGACTTGGGTTCCTTCTTCTCGACGATCACGCAATCCGTCGTGAGGATCATTCCTGCGATGGAAGCCGCGTTCGTGAGAGCGGTCTTCGTCACCTTCGCCGGGTCGATGACGCCCGCCTTGATGAGGTCTTCATAGACATCGGTCTTCGCGTTGTAACCGAAGCCGTCCTTGCCTTCCTTGACCTTGTTCACGACGACGGAGCCTTCGAGACCCGCGTTCGTGACGATCTGGCGGAGCGGTTCTTCGATCGCGCGGCGGATGATCGCGGTACCGGTCTTCTGATCGGCGTTGTCGAACTTGACGGAATCGATTGCGTCCGCAGCACGGATGAGGGCGACGCCGCCACCGGCGACGATGCCTTCTTCGACAGCGGCACGGGTCGCGTGCATGGCGTCATCCACGCGGTCCTTCTTTTCCTTCATTTCGACTTCGGTAGCGGCACCGACCTTGATCACGGCGACGCCGCCGGCGAGCTTCGCCAGGCGTTCCTGGAGCTTCTCGCGGTCATAGTCGCTCGTTGTAGTCTCGATCTGCTTGCGGATCTGACCGATGCGGTTCTGAATTTCCTTCTTGTCGCCCGCACCTTCGACGATCGTGGTGTTGTCCTTGGTGATAGTGATGGACTTGGCGCGACCAAGAACGGAGATCGGGGCATCTTCAAGTTTTCCGCCCGTTTCTTCGGACACCAGCTGACCGCCGGTGAGGATGGCGATATCCTGGAGCATTGCCTTGCGGCGGTCGCCGAAGCCCGGCGCTTTCACTGCCGCGACCTTCAATGTGCCGCGGATTTTGTTCACGACGAGGGTCGCGAGCGCTTCGCCATCGACGTCTTCCGCGACGATGAGGAGGGACTTGCCTTCCTTGGCGACGTGTTCGAGGATGGGGAGGAGGTCCTTCATCGTGCTGATCTTCTTGTCATAGAGCAGGATGTACGGATTTTCGAGGGCGACTTCCATCGTTTCGGTGTTGGTCGCGAAGTACGGGGAGAGATAGCCGCGGTCGAACTGCATGCCTTCCACGACGTCCAGGACGGTTTCCGCCGTCTTGGATTCTTCGATCGTGATGACACCGTCCTTGCCGACCTTTTCCATCGCATCGGCGAGGAGCTTGCCTATCTCGGTGTCGTTATTCGCGGAGATCGTCGCGACCTGCGCGATGTGTTCCTTGCCGTTCACCTTGACGGACATCTTGGAAATTTTGTCGATGACGGCGCTGACGGCCGCGTCCATGCCGCGTTTGATATCCATCGGATTTGCACCGGCCGCGACGTTTTTGAGCCCTTCTCGGGTGATTGCCTGGGCGAGGACCGTGGCGGTGGTGGTACCGTCGCCTGCGGCGTCGCTCGTCTTGCTCGCGACTTCCTTGGCCATCTGGGCGCCGAGGTTTTCATAAGAGTCTTCCAGTTCTACTTCCTTAGCGACCGTAACGCCATCCTTGGTGATGTTCGGGGCTCCGAAGGATTTGCCGATCATTACGTTGCGGCCCTTGGGACCGAGGGTGACTTTCACGGCGTTCGCGAGCTGGTCAACGCCTTTCATAATGCTTTCACGGGCAGCGACATCATACTTCAACTGTTTTGCCATATAAATCTCCTAACTTTTTGTATTTTTTGTTGTTATAAAATTTTGGGGATATTAGAGAATGGCGAAAATATCGCTTTCTCTCACGATCAGATAACTCTTCCCGTCCATGGTTACTTCTGTGCCGCTGTATTTGCCGTACAGAACGGAATCACCGACCTTGACGTCCATCGGGACCACTTCTCCCTTGTCGTTCTTCTTACCCGGACCTGCCGCGATGACTTTGCCCTGCATGGGCTTTTCTTTCGCATTGTCGGGAATGTAGAGACCGCTCTGTGTTTTGGTTTCGGCTTCTGCCGGTTCGATGAGAACACGATCAGCCAGGGGTTTCATTTTCATAGTTATCTTACCTCGTTGTTTGATAATTTCCGGTCGCGTCATGCGGCCTTTTTGCTTTTCGCCCGAAAGTATCGCAAATTCCGTGCCAAAGCGTTTCCCGCCGGTTTTGCTTGTGTTTTCCGACTTTTTTAAGGTTTAAAAACATTTTTTTCAAAATTTTTCCCATGCGTTTTTCGTGATTGTTTCATTTTGATACAGCTTGTAATTCCGCGTTTGGCAAAGACATCCTTAAATCCGTTGCATTTCGGAGCGGACTATGGATAGTGCTTTTTTCGTGAAATTTTCATATAATGTCACAAAATGAAACATTGCGAAACGGGTTTTTTGGTGCTATCTTTGGGCTTTCAGTGCATTGTTGTTATGAGGTAATGATGTCTTATCTGTCCGAAGCAAAGAATAATTTTGCAAACCTTTCGGCGAATCTGTATCCGGGACGCGGGATTGTCCTGGGAACATCTCCGTGCGGAAAATATTTTGTCCAAGTTTACTGGATCATGGGCCGGAGCGAGAATAGCCGCAACCGCATCTTCGTGAAAGACGAAAGCACCGGATTTATGCGTACGCAGGCTTTCGATGAAAGCAAGGTCACGGATCCGCGTCTCATCATTTATTATCCGGCCCGGCATTTTGACAATGCGCACATCATTACGAACGGGGACCAGACGGACACTATCTATGACGCCATGAAGGCGGGCAAGACGTTCGAAGACGCGCTTGATACGCGTCGCTATGAACCGGACGGTCCCAACTTCACGCCGCGCATTTCCGGCATCACTTACCGCGATGCGGATCCGTCGGTCTATAAACTTTCGATTCTCAAGACTCGCGGAAATTCCGAAGACGCCGGCTGCTACCGTTTCACTTATTCTTATGACAAGGTGATGCCGGGACTCGGGCATTTCATTTCCACCTACGCTACGGACGGCAAACCGCTTCCGAGCTTTGACGGCGACCCCCGCTGGGTCCCTATTGAGGCGACCGCGGAAGATACGCTCAAGGCATACTGGAATGCGCTCAATGCGAACAATCGCGTTTCCCTGATGGTCAAGTGGATTGACCGCGAAACATTCAAGGCCGATATGTTCATCAAGAACAAACTCGGCTGACCGGTATTCGCCGAGGGGTCCTTAGGATTTCCGAGG
>JBAYFD010000011.1:0-17365 GCA_041667365.1 Fibrobacteraceae bacterium
CGCCACCGCCCACATCGTAGCCCCATTTGGAAGCATCCGGAAGTCCGGGCGTGCTGAACTCGTCGTTCCACACCATTTTCCAGTTCTGGGCGAAAGCCGCCCCTGCCGCCATAAGGAATATGGCGGTAATTTCACTTATCTTTCCCATAGTACCCTCTTTGTTTTAAGATTCGTCCTAAAAGATCATACGAACGCGCCTTTTTCTGAATTTCCAGTGATCGTTTGAACGGAACCGCGCTTTTTAATTTCAAAGTGCCTTCGGCCCCGTGATTCCAGCTATAGGCAGGAACCGTCAGCGTCTTTCCGCTTGTAAAGCGAACCGCGCGTTCCTTTGCGGAAGGGTTGTACGCCCAATAGACCCGCTCTCCATTCTTAAGAAACACGCCCGATGTCGGCAGGTCTCCGCGGATAGATGTGTCCAAGGCTCCGAGCGCACTCATAGAAAGAATGTGCGCATACAAATGCGCCTCGCTCTCTCCATCTTCTGGAGTGTATGTCGTTCCTTTGTACAAAGTCCATGCCGCGCCGGGATCCGTGAACGAGAGATATTCCCAGGCGATGTCCTTCCATTCATCCGGCGCGCCTCCATTTTCGGAAACCATTTCGGCGTAATTGCCTGCCGCGTATGCAGAATCCATATCAAGATAGAGCGATGCTCCCGTAAGGGGAAGCCAGTTGATGCCGTGAATCTTTTCCGGTGAAGCGCTGAACCAAGTCGCATGATCCACCTTACCGCCCCAGATCATACCGGCCGTGGTCTTGCCCCAGGACGCCGGGAAGTTTTCTCCCGTGACATCGAACCAATATTCACGCACAGCCTGAACTTCCGTAGCATAGAGGAACGTTCCCAGATTCCGCAGAGCGGTATCCCCGACGGCTTCGCCCCACATCGTGAGCCCGGCGGAAAAGTTCAGCGATTCCGAACTGGATTCCTGATTATTTCCATCGCCGAAATTCGCATGACCGGAAGCCCAGCTATGCCCTTCGTAAGGATCAAAGTTGCGCAGAAAAGGGCTGAAGTCATCGCCGCGTTCCGTATTCGCCACATCCTTCGCGACAAGGGCAACCATTCCTCCCCACGCATCCGGACGTCCCCAGTCAGGGACCATCCGCGCAACAGTCGCCGCTGCCATCAGGAAATACCCGTAATGGAAATGATGATCGTTCAATTCATCGCCGCTTCCGTAACTCGCCTTGAGCCCGATAAGGGAACCCCACAAAGGTTCATGAGCAAAGCATTCGTTCGTTTCCCCGGACGTATAAGTGAGCCAGTTTTCAAGCGTCGCGCGCAGCACTCCGAGAAATCTCGTTTTCAGCGTCTGGTTGCCGGAAGCATCCGCAAGCTGAGTGAGGATGGCGAGGCGACCGAGGTCTTTTCCGGTCCAATATGTGTCCGCATGGCGGCGCACAAGTTCCGCGTCCGTCTTATTTCCCCATGTCTGGAGAAGAGCTTTCATCGTTGCGCTGTCGTACTTTGAATCGGACGGTGCAGCGAAGGGAAGGATCGGGAAGAGCGCGGGCAAAGGAGTCTCCGTGCGGAAAGAAGTTACGGTGAGAAGTTTTATCTTCCCGCGCGGAGTTTCATAGGCGAGATCAGTCAAAGAAGCATCCGTAAGGCGGCGCCACTGGTGCGGATAAAGTCCGATCAGGGGAACGCGTTCTCCGCCTTCTTTGGCGACCGTGGAAAAAGAATATTCGGCGACGGAGTTCCCGGCCGTTGAATCATAGCTCCAGACGACGCGTGTATCCGTAATGAACGCATAAGCGTGAGCCTTGAAAAGGTTTAATGTACTTTGTTGCAAATCCGGAAGGACGGCAATCGAAAGGTAGCCCGCATTTCCGAGATCCGCAGACGCTTTTTTCCCGGAGACACTCCAAGAGCGTCCCGTGGGCGCATACGCGGCATAATGACGTTCACCGAGACTGAAAACCAGAGTGCTTCCGTCATTAGAATAGACAACCGGCGCTCCGGCAAATTTAAGTTCGACCGGTCCCGTTCTTTGAATAAACACGTAAGGGAACCCGTGGCCAAAGGTGGCAAGGAGCGAATCCCCGTAAAGGCTCGCCGTCACGCTCCAATCGGAAGCCGCGGCAAGTTTCGTCGCTGAATTTGTATGCGAAGGAATGCCCACGGAGATATCCCATGGTGTTCCGTAAGCGAAATAGGTACCGCCGATGCTAGCCGTTGCTGCATAACCGAGCACAAGGCCGGAAGAGTCCGCCTTCACGGACCAGGGATGCGGAAACATCGGATATGGGTGCGGGTGCGAAGCGGAGCGCTGGAACACGAGTGAAGAAGCCCAGTCATTCGTGGGAATCGCGCCTTTGAAAGCCGGGGTGACCGCCGGGCTGAGCCCCGCGCTGTCAGAATTCGTAGGATATATGAGCCCCGGGGGCAAGGCGTCCGAATAACTACCGGCGCCGACAGATACCACCGACGCAAAGATCTGAGACGTCGCCGCGAGGACGATTAACAAATTCTTCATAATTTGCCTCACCTGAACTGAGTGTAAGGAACCCCGTAAATGCGGATGTCATCCACCTGCAAATGAATTGTCTCGCCCGCTTTCGCCCATGTTCCAATCCCGATGAGCGAAACCGAGCCGGAAACCTGCGGCCATCGGACACTGTCCGCCGCAGCCGACGAAGTCGGAGGCGGAAGCAGACTGTCCCTGGGAATGACGATGCGAGTCCATTCGGAGGGCAGAAGGAACGTATACCCGAGATCCGCGCCCGATTCCTCCGGATAATTTGTATGAACATATTCCGAGGCGAAGAACAGGCGCACCTGTCCGCTGCCTCTGACGCGCAGGCTCACGGAATCCAGCGAAGAAAGATCGACGTTGCGCGCGCCGGAATCCGGTCCGAGCGCACAGGCGAGCGCCCCGTAAGGCGTCACTGGATTAGAATCCAGCGCGATCGAAATAGCGACGGACACGCCGTCATAAGCCCCGGTATCCGCTAAAGCGAGCGGGAAATCCGAGCTGACGCCAGCCGGAGCAAAGGAAGTGCCCTTGCCTTCCGTATAAAGATACCAGCTTCCGCCCGCACCCAGTGACGAAATGGCGAGCTTGCCGTTCCCTGCTTCAAAGTCATCCAGAAGCAAGCCCTCCGGTGCGTTCGCCGTGCGCATGACGGTATCCCCTGAAACGGCGACGGACGCGATGAGCGCAGATTCCCCGGCAGGGGCCAGGGTGCGGAAAATCGCGAAGTTTCCCTGCGGAATCCCGCTGAATTCAAAATTCCCCGAAGAATCCACCTCTGCGGAGATGCCGCTCCCATCGAGGACGAGACGCGTGCCGGCAGAAAGGTCAGTATGCCCTTTCAGCATACCGGCCTTCTGCAGCGCTACCGTCGTATCTGCACCCCTGATTTCCACATTGCGGAGCAGCGCTGCATCGCCGGAAGCATATATCAGAAGGTTCCATTTCTGTCCTTTGAATTTTTCCGGAACAAGTTCGAGCCTGCCATTGGAATCTGCGTACAAACTATCAGCCACGGGGTTCACGCCCGCATTCACGAGGGAATCGAAATGCGACGCGTCTACGAGGTATATCTTCGCAAAAGCCGCCGGCGAGCCATCCGCGCCCGCCACGCGCATCGCGAATTTATTCTCCGTTTCCGAAGTCGTCCCCGATGTATTCAAGGAGGAACAAGCCCAGAAAAGCAGCATACAGAAAGCTATCGCCCACACCCGTTTCATTTCGACCCCCTGCAATCCGTCAAAGGAAGCAACTGAACGTTCATCTGGTAAACACGGTCACCCGGACCGCGGCTGTGTATGAACTTGACTAGCTGCCGCCGGAAATCCCGGATGCGTTCCTGAACCTCCTCGACGTCTTCCGCCGTAAGGCTCATCGTAAGCGTCGAATAATCCCGCCGGTCCTTCGGAATCCGGTCCAAGGCATCCAGGGCAAGGCGGAGCGTTTCCGATTGAAATGTATGGACAGCGACAGATTTCCAGCCGGAGCCCGTGGTGACGCCCTTTTCCGTAGGGCGGAAAAAACCTGACGCATCTTTCTTGATCAAATTTAGCGACTCCAGCAGAGCGACCGATTCGCGCACCTCTTCCGCAGTCAACGTCGGGCGCAAGTGATCCGCGAGCGCCTGCGGATCCGTGCCATCATAAGGGAAATAATCCAGCGCAGCGCGGATGGCGGTATGATACCAGCGTTTATAAAACGCATAAGACTGTCCTTCGAGCCGGTGCGCCTCAGGAAGCTGGAGGGACAGCATCTTTTCGAACCATTCCTTCGCCTCTACGTCTTCCTTCGCCTTGGTGAAGCGGACCATGGCATCAAAGTAAGCGGCCTCCCGCTCCGAAAGTCCGCACAAGTCCACGAACCGCGGGACGGTATCTTCCGCAATGTGGCGTGCTTTCAAAAGCACCTTCGCCACGAGGCTCGCGTCCATGCCCACACGGTCACCGATGGACTTATAAGAGAACCAGGGCTGACTCTTTTTGCGCAGCCGATAGAACTCGCCGAGGTAATCCCGGTAATCGAGGTAAGCGCACGGATCTAACTCTGGTATCTGCATACCCTAAATCTAGCGCAACAAAAAGGCAAAAGACATTCCAGTCGCCCGAAAAGTCGGGACATGGTTGTCCATACCGCGCAATCACTGCCAGTTCGGCGCCGGGTAGCCATCATTTACTCCGCTGACAACGGTCCAGCCATCCCCGAGGAGTTTCGCAAAATCGGATGTCTGCATTTCCGCCGCCGTTTTCGCAAGCACGGAGCCCGCGCCGTCATTCGTTCCGAACGGAGCCATCGCATTGTGCGGCTCGTAATAATAATCGCTCAGAGCGGTTTTATAGCCGTAACCGATCGCAAGCCCCACGAGAGTGTCCGCGCCTGTGACTTTCGAAGAAGTATAAGCGGAAGAAGCTACGCCCTGCTTATCATAGCCGAATACGCCGCCCACATATTTTCCGCCGGAAACCCCGCCGCGGTTGTACATCTGCGAGGTGGTGACGAAGCAGGCGCGCCCCATAAGACCGCCAGCATAATTGCCGCCTTCCACGGTTCCTACGTTGTACGCACCCGTCACTGAGCCTTCCGCTAAATGTCCGGCGATTCCCCCCGTATAATCCGTGCCGGAGACTTCGCCGGAATTGCCGACGTGTGTAAATGTTCCACAAGAATTAAAATCATAACACTCAGTATAACCGCAAACACCGATGACACCACCCGTATATGTTTTGCCCGTGACAGAAGCCGTATTGATCCAGTGCGTGCCGCTCAAAGAACCCAAAAAAGAATAGCCGACGATTCCGCCCGTATACATCGTCCCCTGCACGGCGCCGGAATTATATACGCTGTCAAGCTCCGTCCTGTAAGCCGAGCCGCAGACACCGCCGACCTGCGAGCCCCCCGCGACGGAACCGGCATTTTTCACATTCTTTATAACGGGATAATAATTGGCTAAAAGTCTGTTTGTAGACGCGCCCACCACCCCGCCCGTGGCTTCGCCGCGCCCCGTAACCGCCGCTGCATTTTCACAGCCGCTCACCATGCCCGTGTTATAACCGACAATACCGGCGGTATAATTGCCGCCCGCGATCCAGGAATTTTTCACCGTAACGTTCATCACCGTGCCTGTGCTATTCCCGAAAAGCCCGTTGTAGGCTCCCGTCGTGTTAATGAAAAGTCCGCGCACCGTATGTCCGTTGCCGTCAAAGACTCCGGAAAAAGCCACAGAAGAATTTCCAACAGGCGTCCAGCGGTTGAGCCCCGAAGAATCGGCGATAAACGCACCTTGGGAATCAATGAGCGTTTCCGGATTAAGAGATATATCCGTTTCAAGACGATAATAGGCGCCGACATATTCCGCGTCATTCGCCGCAACGACAAAGGAAAGATGCGCAAGCTGCGTCGGCGTTTCAATAAGATAAGGGTTCGCCTTCGTTCCCGCACCGCCTGCAAAAGCCTTCGCCGTGCTTCCGTCCCATGAATCCGGCACCTGCGATGCGGAGGACAAGGATACGGAAGATGAAGATGCGGAAGATGAAAATGCGGAAGATGCTATTCCCGCACTTGAGCTTGAATTCATTTTCACCGAAGAAGATGACGCCTGGTCATCATTTGAGCTATCCGGCACCGTATCCGAACAGCCGGCAATGAAAGTGACGAAAAGCAAAATGGAAATCAATCGCATAAGGCCTCCTGTCTTATCCTCAAAGCAATATCAAAGTTTCGCCTCATCCATCTGCCGCGCACGGCAGCGGACGATGAGTTCACGGGTGCGTTCGTCGCGCAAATGCAGGCTCCCTCCTTCACAGTACCGCCAGTACTTGCACTTTTCACATTCCCCCGTGCGCGCCCAGCTGCGGTCGCGCATCACCTGGAAGCGATTTTGCCACACATCCCGGAAGTCATCGCGGTAAATGTTACCTTGTATGTAATCTCCGCGGAGGGACGGACAGGCGGAAATGGAACCGTCCGCAAGCACGGAAGCGACATTCACTCCGGCGCGGCAGAAGAACGGCGATTCGCGGGCAACGCCTTCGTAAGCGCCAAGAAATCCTTCGCAGGAATAGCCAGTGTGAATCTGTCCCTGCGTCCGCGTTTCGCGGATGAAATCCAGAATCTGTCTATACTCCGCTACGGAAAGGTCAAAAAGCGGATTTCCCGCAGCGCGTCCCTTGGGGAACACCGCCGTAATGCGCCAGCGCTTCACCCCGGTCTTTACAAGAAGGTCGCGGAGCTCAGGAAGCTCCGGCAGGTTTTCCCTGTTCACGCAGGTCATCACATCGTAAATGAGCCCGGGCGTATGCGCCGCAAGGCTTATCGCGTTCAGCGCGCGTTCAAAGGATTCCCCGTGTCCGCGGAACTTGTCGTGCGAACGCTGCAGACCGTCGAGGCTCACCGTAATAGAGCGCAATCCCGCGCGCAGAAAGGCGCGGAAGCGGTCTTCCGTCATCGCGAATCCGTTCGTGACCATTCCCCACCGGAAGCCGCGTTTCCTGAGTTCCGCGCCGATGTCTTCCAAATCCGCGCGCATCAGGGGCTCGCCGCCGGTAATGACGATAAACGTCTTTTGGGGATCGACCGTTCCGCGGAGTCCGTCGAGTACATTCAGAAAATCCGCGGCAGGCATATCGGGCTTGCCGTCGCGCAGGCAATCGCTTCCGCAATGCATGCAGTGCAAATTGCAGCGGAGCGTGCATTCCCAGAAGAAATACGTGAGCTTATGTTCCGCGGTTTCCGAGTGGCGGTAAAGGCGGAACAGTTCCAGGGCAAGGCGGCGCCGGAGCGGAAGCGCGTTCATCTATCTTCCGCCGGTTCGGTGAGAACAGTGCCGGAAGACGACGAATCGTTGCAGCCCGACCAGAGCAAGGCGAAGAGCGCAAGCAGCGCCCGGCGGAAGAAAAAATTTTTTTCAGGAACCATACGGAACTCATTATCCTACAAAACTAATAGCTTTTATTCCTAAACTTAATTTATTTTATTAACAAGTTTTCCGGGGGTTCTCCATGAAGGATAGCAATGCCATATTCAGATGAAATTTCACTTGCGGAAATACGCCGTATCGCAGCGCTCATCTCCGGTTACTTTGCAATTTACCAGATCCGCAACGACGGAGACTACAAGCCTCTGCTCTATTCCAAGAAAATACCATCGGCGCTGGGAATGACCGACAGAGAATTCGAACGGCTCGTAAACGACAACAACGGCGTCATCATTAGCGAAGACAAGGCTTCCACATACAAGGCAATCCAGCAAGTGACGCGATCCGAAGAGGAAACGGACTTTTCCTGCCGCCTCTTTCATAAAACAAAAGGAAACATGCGCGTGCATCTTCACGCGCATACGATGGGAACCTACGAAGGCTTCCCTGTAATTTTCGTCAACGTTTCGAGCACGGCGGTGGAAAACGAATTCTACGGAGACATTCTGAACGACTCCCCGTTCAATGTCCTCGTATATGAGCAGAAATCCTATAATGTAATCTATGCAAACAAAGCCTTTTTCGCCTACTACGGACTTGAGGCAAAAAATATTTACGGAAAACCCTGCTATCAGGCGCTCTACGGTAACGACGCCCCCTGCAGCCACTATCAGAATATTCAAGGGACACAGGACAACGCCCAGGGTTTCGAATTCTATGATTCCCGCCGTAAGAACTGGTTGCGCGTTTACAGGAAAGTCGTCAACTGGTGCGACATTGACGCCTGCGTGGAATTCGCCTACGACATCACCGCGCAAAAAAGGGATGCGGAAAAATTCCGTTCCTCACTGCAGACTATGCTCACGGCGAATCCTCAGGCGCTCTGCATTTTTCCTTTGAATCTGACAAAAAACGTCTGCGGAGAAGGACACGGTTCCACGTTTGTACTAAGCGCACTCCAGGCGAAGACCGCCGACGGACTGTTTTCCAACATCTATGAGATCAGCGCCAATGACGAGGACAAGGCCCGGCTGAAGAAAGACTGCTCGCGGCAAAAACTTCTTGACGATTTCGCCGACGGTACGAGCTACATTTCGCTGGATTACCGCCGGTTGAACGAAGCCGGGAAATCGCACTGGGTGCGGACGTACATACACCTGCTCCAGAACCCCGACACAAAGGATGTCGAAGGCGTCATCTACTCCGTGGACATTTCCAAAGCGAAACGCGAAGAAGACATTTTCAAGATCATCACCGATCAGGAATACGACTATGTCGCCGTGCTCCATCTGGATGCAAACGCCATAGAATTTCTGCACATCAATAGCTGGCTCGCACAGAAATACAAGGATAAATTCGGCGCTTTGGGAATCCTGCACGATTTCGACGAAGCGCGGGAATTCACGGCAAACAGCTGGATCGACAAGCGCGACAGAGATGAATATCTGGAAAAAAGTCCGGCGCGCAACGTCGTCCGGGAACTGGACCGGAACGGGCACTTCGAGCTGAGCGTCCGCGGGCATTACGCAAACGATCCCGATTCCACGATGTGCCGCAAGATCCAGCACTACTACCTCGGCGACGACAAGCAGAACGTGCTCATCGTTCAAACTGACGTAACGAAGACTTACCTGCAGCAGCTGAAAGACAACGAGCGCACCAAGGCGGCGGCCCGCAAGCTGAAAGACATTCTGGACACGATTTCCATCGGGATCTGCGTACTTCAGATGCCCGACGCGGATCATCTGAAACTCTTTTACGTGAATCAGCAGATGTACCGTCTGCTAGGCCTCGAATCTCTGGGAAGCACATCCACACAGGCGAAGAAGCACGACAATCCCCTCATCGCCGCATATTTCAACGATGCCTTCAGCGGAATCCACCCCGATGACATCGAGCGTGTGAAAAAATGTTTCCACGATAATTTCGGAGCGCAGAAATTCACTACAGGAAATTACCGGCTGCACAGAAACGGCGGTGAATACATCTGGCTTCACGAAGACGTGGAACTCCGCGAGTCCACGGGTACACACAAAGTTTATTACGCGACATACCGTGACGTAACCAAGGAAATGCAGCTTCAGCAGGAGCTTGAAAGCCAGCTCGAAAAGGAGAAGACGCTCCGCCAGAAAGCGACCGCCGCGGACAAGGCGAAAACGGAATTTCTTTCCAGGATGAGCCATGACATCCGCACGCCGATGAACGGAATCATCGGAATGACGCGCATCGCGAAGCAGCAGCAGAATTCTCCGAAGACGGCGGACTGCCTCCGCAAAATTGACGTATCCTCCAAATTTCTGCTCGGGCTCGTGAACGACATCCTCGACATGACAAAAATCGAGAGCGGAGCAGTGAAGCTCCACGCGGAGCCTTACCTTGCGGAAGAATTCCTCGCCTACCTTGAAGCCGTGATGCGTCCGCTCTGCAACGAGAAGCACCAGAAGTTCATCATCACCGGAGAGCCGTCGCAAGATTATATCCCCATTTTAGACAAACTCCGCGCAAATCAGATTGTATTCAACCTGCTATCCAACGCCGTCAAATATACGCCGGAAGGCGGCATCATCGAATATCATCTTGAAGAGCGGCTCGCCGGCGACAAGCTGATGATGATCATCGGCGTAAAGGATAACGGGATAGGCATGAGCGCGGAATTTCAGAAAATGCTCTTCCAGCCGTTCACCCAGGAGAACCGGTACACGGGATCAAGTTTCCACAGCGGAAGCAGCGGGCTCGGGCTTTCCATCGTGAATCGTCTCGTGAACCTGATGCACGGAACTATCGAAGTTCAGAGCGCCCCGGGCAAAGGAAGTCATTTCATAATGCACGTCCCCGTCGATTATATCTGCACACAGGATTACCATCCGAGGAAGCAACCGGAGCAAAGCATCGACGCACTGGCGGGGCTCGCGGGGAAGCACGTGCTCCTCTGCGAAGATCATCCGATGAACCAGGAAATCGCGAAAAGCCTGCTTGAAGAAGCGGGAATGCTCGTGGAGATAGCGGACAACGGGCAGCGCGGCGCAGAGATGTTCCGCAGCTCTCTCGCCAATTTCTATAACGTCATCCTCATGGACATCCGCATGCCCGTGCTCGACGGCTATGAATCGACGAAGCTCATCCGCGCAATGGAACGCAAGGACGCGCACGAAGTCCCCATCATCGCGATGACCGCGGACGCTTATGAAGACGATGTGCGCAAAAGTATCGCCGCCGGAATGAACGGGCACATCGCGAAGCCCATTGATCCCGGTAAGTTATACGAAATCCTGCTCGACTTGTGCAGGTGAGGCTTACGCCTTCTTCCCCATATCGTAGGCTTTTTTCATCGCCGGAGTTTCCTTGATTTTTCCCTTTTCCCAGGCGCCCGTGCCGTAAATGACGCCTTTTTCATGCGGATTTTCAAGGCAGCCTTCGGTAAAGCCACGAAGCGTCTCGACGGTGCGTTCGAGCATCTTCTTGTCCGTGTCCGCAGCCGTAAGGATGAAATAGAAATCCTTGTCCGAAATTTCCGTGTAGCGCGGAACACAGCGGTCAATGAACGTCTTCATCTGTCCGCAGGGCGCGTAGAAATAGACGGGCGTCGCGAGCACGATCACATCGGCTTCCACCATTTTATCCACGAGGAGCGCCATGTCGTCCTTCTGCACGCACTTGTGCGTATTGTTGCACACGCCGCAGCCGCGGCAATAATTGATCCTCTTATCGCAGAGGTTCACTTTTTCCACAGCGAGCCCTGCATCCTTCGCTCCACGGGCGAATTCATCCGCGAGAATATCGGAATTGCCCCCCTTGCGCGGACTTGAAGAGATGATCAGAACCTTTTTAGACATTTTAAAGCTCCTTTGACTTTTATTCCTTGAAAATATGAAAAACAGAGTCTCTCCGCATAGCCTCCGATTACAGAAAATCTACCCGGATTACCGGACTTTCTTTTCAATATCTCTTTCCGCCCTTCTTGTTGAAAACCATTTCATTTACTTTATATGCAAAAAAGAAGAACCGGCACCGCCGGACCGATTTCCCCTTTATTTTCCGCGTGATCTTCCTTTTTTGTAAAAAAGGCCCTTTATATGCGACAAATCTATTTCAAAAATGTAATTTTAGGCTATATGACGCCTATACGCAAAACAGCCGCAGAACTTGATTCCGAAGCTAAAATCATACTTCAAAATATTCATGCGGCGGGCGATTCCTTGAAAATGAAAGACAAGCTTGCGCTTCCGCCCCAGCCGATGCCGGAGCTGGAACCCGCAGTCCGCATTCACTCCATGGATGAAGTCGCCATCGGTTATACGGAAGCCCAGGCCATCGCCGAAGCGAGCCGGTGCCTCAACTGCAAGAATCCGACCTGCGTGTCGAACTGCCCCGTGCACATGCATATTCCAGAATTCATCGCGAAAATCGCAAAGGGCGATTTTAAAGCCGCGTTCGAAAAAATCACCGAAGATTCCCTCCTTCCCGCAGTCTGCGGGCGCGTCTGTCCGCAGGAGCGCCAGTGCCAGAAGGCCTGCACCGTGGGCAAGTGCCGCAAGGATCAGCACGAGTGCGTCTCCATCGGGAGGCTCGAACGCTTTGTCGCGGACTACACACGCACGCACAACCTTTCCGAAACGCCTTCTGTAAAGCCGGACACCGGGAAAAGGGTCGCCGTCATCGGCTCCGGGCCGGCAGGGCTCGTCGTCGCCGCAGACGTGCGCCGCGAAGGGCACGCAGTGACGGTATTCGAAGCATACCATAAACTCGGCGGAGTAATGCGTTACGGCATCCCCGAATTCCGGCTTCCCAAAAAGATCATCGACCACGAAACGGAAACTCTCCGCGCGATGGGCGTGGAATTCAAGATGAACTTCACGCTCGGCGAAACGCGCACACTCGCCCAGCTTTTGAATGAAGATAAATTTGACGCCGTATTCATCGGCACAGGCGCGAACCAGCCGCTCCTGATGAACATCGGAGGCGAAAACCTCGCCGGCGTATTCACCGCCAAGGAATACCTGATGCGCGCGAACGCCCTCCGCGAAAAGGATGCAAGCGCGTGCGCCGACTGGGCGGGCAAGGATGTCGCCGTGCTCGGCGGCGGGAACGTCGCGATGGACGCCTCCCGCATGGCTCTCCGCCTAGGCGCGAAGCGCGTGCGCATCATCTACCGCCGCACGGAAAAAGAAATGCCCGCGTGCTGCTCGGAAATTTACGAAGCGCACGAAGAAGGCATCGAAGTCTGCGAACTCCAGTGCCCTTCTAAAATTCTGAGCGATGCCGGCGGACACGTCCGCGGACTCCTCATCGATAAATACAAACTCGGCGAGCCCGATGAAAAGGGACGCCCCCGCCCCGTAAAACTGGAAGGCCAGAGCTTCGAAACGGAATGCGACACGGTGCTGCTTGCCATCGGAAGCCGCGCGGACGGCCTTCCTGAAAAAGACGCCCCGGAACTCAAGACGGACGCAAAAGGGAACATCCGTATAGCGGATCCGGCGACGAACGGAACCTTCATGGACCGCGTCTTCGCCGGCGGAGACGCGGTACTCGGCCCCGCGACAGTAATCCTCGCCATGGGCGAAGGACGCCGCGCCGCGGCAGGGATCAACGCACAGCTCTCAAAAGAATAAACTAGGCGAACAGCCGCTTCTGAATATCCGAAATCACTCTATCCCGCGTCGCCGCATCCGGCGCGTCTCCAAAGTCAAAACTCCGGCGCACCCAGGAACCAGTGGCAGTGAGCACTCCGCCCCAGGCGATCTCCGCAACGGAGAACAGCGTCCGCGATAACAGTTCCCGGTGGCTCGTATATTCCCGTGTGATCACGATCACGCCCGTCGTCGATACAAGGAACGTAACCATCGAAGAATCGCTACCTTTGCAAGGGTATTCCTGTACTTCAGCAGAAAAATGTTCAGACATACCGAAAATCGCCATAAGACCTCTTCTTAACGACCAAAAAAAAGAAAGCGCCCGGCGAACCAGGCACTTTCCCGAAAGGAGTAGTGAACAAACTGGTGAAGAACCCAAACCAAAGTCAAGAGGGGAACGATGACAACGGTGCGCGGGATTTACCATCTCATCAAATCATTCACGCCTGTTAATCTACTTTTCTTATTTAAAATAGTTTTCTTTTCATTGTAAAAAAAACAAAAGAAGCACCGCAAAAAGCGGTGCTTCTTAATCTTAAAAAGGTGATCGGAACCCCGAACTTACCAGGAGGGGAGCAATGATAGAGTTGTTAGAGGATTTACCCAATCACCACGTCCACAAATATAACAAGAAAACTGGCAGCGGAGAAGTTAATTAACACTTACCCGAGAGTACTACTTTTTTGCTTTACCGCGCGTCGTCGGCTCTTCCCTGAACTCGATATGGCAATGCGGCTCAAAACGGAAGCCACCCCGGCGGTGCCGGTCCAGCCCCATAATATCGGACACTTTTTGTAAGTGATCCACGACACGGTTGAGGCGGCTTTCAAAGTTCGGATTGAGCGCATCGATGCAGATCTCCGGATCGCGCTTGAACTCGCGGTTCTCGAATTCCTCACGCCCCGTTTTGGAATACTCACGAAGAATATTGCGAAGGATACGGGCCGGAACATTTCTCATCAAGTGCTTTCCGTTCACGGAGATGGAATCGTCCGCTTCGTAATAAATGACTTCGGCGACGTTGTTGATCCTGTGCATCAGCGCATCATGAGCCTTCTGCAGCGGACTCCACACGACAAATTCGTCCTTAACGAGCGCGCTCATCAGCTTGGAGAACGGATCGTGGCAGCGCATACCGCCCGCATAGCGGAATTCCGTAATCGAAACCGGAGCGCTGTAATAGCAGTCCTTGAAGAGGAGCGGGCAGCCGGTGAGGCCGTCGTTCACATTCTGATCTATACGGATGCAGGAACGATTTTCGAGTTCCGGACGCTGTAAATTGATGTCATAAGCACGGAGGCAGTCTCCGAACGGAACCTTTCTGCCGACGGCGAGACCATCGACGTAGAAGATATCGTTGTCCAGGACGCCGCGGCGGCGTTCGAGGAGCGAGAGTTCCGCGGACTGGAACGTCGCGCGGATCGTGACGGTTTCAAAGGAAGGCAAGTCCAGATAGAGCGGCGCATTCTGAAGGGACTTTACGATCCAGCGCGCATACATCGGGCAGGAAGCCTCGCAGTCCTTGAAGTTCACAATGTAATCGCAGCGGTCCTTCTCGCCTTCGCATTTGCAAAAGAACTGATATTCCTCATGGAACAGCGAACGCTCGCGGAGAGCCTCCAGCAACAGGTGGCGCTGGTCCGTCGCCGCATAGAAGCGGGAGATGAACGGCAGATAGGAACGGAGAATTACCCTTTTAGGGACCGCATAAGGATTTTTGTACTGGGCGAAAATCCGGTCAGCGAAGACATCCGGGTTTTCACCGCGGGCGAACAGCCAGCGCGTAAGGGCATTGAGAATGTCCTTGTTGTATTCCAGAGGCAGAGAACCGTCCTCGACCCACAGATCGTCAAGTAATTTCTTGCTCTGGCTTCCTGCTTCGCGCACAAGAGGTTCCAGCTCTTCCGTCGTGTAGGACAGAAGCATCTCATTGTGCGCTAGTTTGAGAAATATATTCGGAATGCTTTCCATAGAATCCCTCATATTTCAACCCACCCTTCGAATAAAAATCCGTAATTTTCCATTCTTTCAAATAAAGTAGCTTTTTCTTACTAAAAATGCCACGGCCTATTCCAAAATGTCCTTTTTTCAGTGTTTTTCCCCCCATTTGGCTATATTTAAGCCATGGATAAAGCCCGCATTCACTGTCTCCCCGAAGATGTCATCAACAAAATAGCCGCCGGAGAGGTCATCGAGCGCCCCGCGTCCGTAGTCAAGGAACTCGTAGAAAACGCGATGGACGCCGGAGCGACCTGCATAGACATCCAGATCGAAGAGGGTGGGAAAAAGAAAATCCGCATATCCGACAACGGCTGCGGCATGGGCGAAGAGGACCTGAACTTGTGCTACCTCCGGCATACGACGTCCAAATTGACTTCCGCGGACGATCTGTTCCACCTGAGGACAAACGGTTTCCGTGGCGAAGCGGTGGCTTCCATCGCCGCCGTTTCGCACCTGACGATAACGACGCGGACGGAAGCGGACTCCGAAGCCCGGTGGATTAAACTTTCCGGCGGGACCGCGGATGGCAAGGGAAAAGGCAGCCGTGCGAAAGGCACCGAATTTCTGGTCGAAAATTTATTTTTCAACACCCCTGTGCGCAAGAACTTCCTCGGAAGCGACGCGCTCGAAGGAAGCCGTATCCTGGACATCGTGACGCGGCTCGCGCTCGCCCACCCGGAAATCCGTTTTGACTACAAAGTGAACGGGCGCGACGTATTCACCGGCGTCGCGGGGAACGACCTCCGGAGCCGCATTGCGGAAGCGATCGGCACCGGAATAGCGAAGACAATGCTCCCCGTCGACTATACGGAAGCGGGCATTCATGTGACCGGCTTCACAACTCCGGTAAACGAAGGCAAGGGCAAGCGGAATCACCTGTTCTTTTATTTGCAGAAGCGCCCGATATGGAACCCGACCGCAGCGAAAGCCGTACAACGGGCCTATGAAGCCTACGGGACGCAGGACGCCCCCGTTTCCGTGCTGTTCCTGGAAATGCCGGATATGGCTTACGACGTGAACGTACACCCGGCAAAGCGCGAAGTGCGTTTCGCAAACGAATCCGAAGTGTACCTCGCCATCCACCACGCCGTGCGCGAGACGCTCCAGAACGAATCTGCGGGGGAATCCCCCATGATAAGGCTCGAAGATTTCGTGGCGGCGAAAACGGCGGTGAACTCAATAGAACTGAACTCAACAGAACAGCGCGCTCCGCAGACGGATTCCGCGCATGATTCGCAAGGCATAACATATTCCACAAAAAGCGCTTCCTCTGAAAAAGAAAATTTTTCGCAGAATACGGCTCCGCGCAAAGTGACGAATACGGAACCTGACGATACCGTGCAGGATCTCTTCTCGCTCCCGGAATTCGGCAAAGTCATCGCGCTGAATGCGAAGTCCTTTGAAACGCCTGCGAAGATCGAAACTTTCGCGGCGCCCCAGTTCCTGCAGATCGCCAAGACCTATTTTGTATGCGAAGATTCCAAGGGTCTGCTCATCATCGACCAATGCGCGGCGCACCAGCGGATTCTCTTTGAACGCGCCTTGCGGGCGATTGAAAGCGGATCCGGGATAGACACGCAGGAGTTGCTGTTTCCAGAACTCATCGAACTCAGCAAAATGGAAATCGCCCTGCTGAAAACGGTGACGGATGATCTCGATCAGCTCGGGTTCCACCTGGAGCCGTTCGGGAACGACACATACCAGCTGCGCGGCATTCCCCGGGAGCTTTCCATTTCCCGCGCCGTGAGCGCCATCCGGGAGCTCATCGAATCTCTGGAAAACGAAAATTTCGAAGCGAATCCCGTGAAGGAAACGATCGCAAAAGCCTGGGCGAAGAGTAACGCTTACCAGGCCGGAGTCGTTCTTTCCCAGGACGACATGGCGCAGTTGATGGCACAGCTAATCTCCACGAAGGACCCGATGACATCTCCGTCCGGACGGCCGACTCTGATGCGGCTTCCCCTAGAAGACATCGACCGCAAATTCAAACGCTAAAGCTGTTTTAAGGAATCGCGGAGGAAATCCCCGGAGGACGACCCCTGCGACAGAAGTCCGCGGAGTTCCCGCGCCGCCTCTGCGGATTTTTCCGCGGATATTTTTTCAATGTTCATTTGTACGCGCACCTGAATTTCCGAAACGCGCTGGAATGGGCGCGCGATGATTTCGGGGATGACTGGGCGACCGAGGATAATGTTCGGAAGCGCGAGGCTCTTTGTTTTGATGAAAAGGCGACCCGCCGCATAAGTCGCTAAATCCGGGCGGAGCAAGGCTATGGTCGGTGTTCCCGCGAGGGCGAGTTCGAGCGTTGCGGAGCCCGGAGCGGAAATCGCGAGAGCTGC
>JBAYFD010000012.1:0-16777 GCA_041667365.1 Fibrobacteraceae bacterium
ATTCATTTAGCAAGTTCTTCTGGGAGGGATCAGAGTCACTAAGCGCTAAAGCGCAAGTGTCTCTGTTTCTTGCTCGGTTCTTGACAATTTCACTTCACCAAAGCAATTTTTAGAGGTACCCTTTATTTAACGAAAAGTCCCAGAATGCGGAGCTCGGAAATGGCGATGTCGCTCGCCGGGTTCACTACGTATTCCGAGTCCAGATAAATTTGTATTTCCGTGGTCTCGACCGTTTTCATCGCCGGGTACTGCACGCCTTTGAGGTCTTCCAGCTCGATGCGCTGCCGGTAGCCTTCGCGCGTCTGTAGATAGAGCGACTTGGGCTTGTTGAATGCGCGGAATCTGTCGCCGATCTTGTCGTCGACGGATTTCTGATAACCGATGGCGAAACCGAGCGAGGTCACGATCGTGGACTGTTCAAAATCCAGAATGAGAATCGGGTCGCGGTCATTTCCGGAAACAGGAGCGAGCCATGCGGTCCTGAGGTCTTTATCGAATAAATTATCCGTGGAATAGCCGCCGTGTACGTCTGATTCCAGCTTGCGGGTTTCTTCCGCGGCGCGCACGGTTACTTTGGAAATTTCCTGAAAGGTGCGGGGCGGTTTGTAGTTGAGCATGAAGAGAATCAGGAGGAAGACGAGGAGCGGGAACAGGAAAATGCCGGAGAGAAGAATTTTCCGCGAAAGGAGCATGTGTGCTTCCTTTTCAACGCCGACGAGAGGACGGTTCTTTATCGCGCCGCGGACGCCGTTTACGGGCATTTCTCCCGTCATGCGGTTATGCGTCTTCGGAAACACGGAGTCGAGCGCGTCGAGGACTTCCTGCATGTCGTGGAAACGGTCGGCGATGTGCTTCTTGAGGCATTTGAGGATGAGCGCGGAAAGGCCCTTGGGTATGTCCGGCCGGAACATTTCCGGCGCGGGCGGCTGTTCCTGCACGTGCTTCATCGCTATCTCGATGGGCTTCGCGCCGAGGAAGGGTAGCCTGCCGCAGGACATCTCGAAGAGGATTACGCCGAAGCTGTAGATGTCGGATTGAATGGTGACGTTATCGCCGTGGCACTGTTCCGGGGACATGTATTCCGGGGTGCCCATGGTCATGCCCGTCATCGTGAGATGTTCCGCTTCCTGAATGTGAGAGATGCCGAAATCCATCAGGTATACGCGGTTGTCGTGCGTGAGCATGATGTTCGACGGCTTCACGTCCCGGTGGATAATTCCCTTGCTGTGCGCATAAAGTAATCCGCGGGCGACCTGCTTCGCTATGAGCTCGATCGCGCCGAAGTCAAGGCGGCTCCGGTTTTTGAGGACATCCGCGAGAGTGCTTCCTTTCACGTACGTCATCGCGATGAACAGCTGCCCGTTCTGCTGACCGAAATCGTACACCTGCACTAGATTCTGATGATCGAGTTCCTTCATCGCCTGCGCTTCGAGGTAGAAGCGTTCGACGGCTTCCTTGTCCGAGGAGGCGTCGAGAACCTTGAGCGCGACTTCGCGGTTCAGTTTTTTCTGAAGGGCCTTGTACACGTAGCCCATTCCGCCCCGTCCGAGGACGCCGAGCAGGTCGTAGTCATCGTTAAACGGGCGCGGAAATCTCTGGTTGCTTTGAAAAGGTATGGTCATTTTGCTTTCTTCATCTGGTGCAGCGTGATGAATGTCACAATATAAAATATAGCGGCGATGCCGAGCGGGAGGAGAATGTCGGAAATCCCCGCGGGAGTGCCTGTGAAAAGGTTCTGGAGCGCTGTCTGTGTGTAGCGCGCGGGAATCGCATACGAAATGATCCGCGCGATGCCGTCCATTTCGTCGACGGGGACGAGGGCGCCTGCGAGGGCTATCTGGGGAATGATGAGGATGGGGAGGAATGCGTTCGCCTGCCCTGGGTTTCTGGAAGAAGCGCTCGTGAGGAGGCCGAGTGAAACGGAGGCGATAAGCGTAGTGGAAATTGCGGCGAGCGCCGGAAGCGCGGGCGGGGTGAGGCCTGTCTTCGGGGCGATAGCGGCGTAGCAGATGAGCGTCTGGAGGAGTGCGAAGAAGAACGGGAACACGGCTTTCGCGCAGAGCACGGGGAACACTGGGAGCCCGCTGCGGAATTCTTCGATGATGAGTTCCTTTTCCTGTACGAACTCCCGGATGGAGAGCGAGAGCGCGAACCAGTTTGCGCAGAGGATAAGCGCGAAGGCGACTATCCAGAACGATGAATTTTCAGAGAAAATCTGCGAAAGGAGGAAGGCGATGATGACCGGCTGCAAAATGAGCGCTATGGTCTTGCCTTTGTCGCGGAACCACTGCTTGGAGAGCAGGCGCAGGAAGTAGAAGAAAAATTCGCGTCGCGGCACTTTCGGAAAAAGAATTTTCCCGGAGGATTCTTCGATGCGCGCGGTTTTGCGCCCCGAGGCTTCCCAGCTTTCGCCGGAACGTTCGGTCAGACTTTCGAGAATCGTTTCCGGGTCTGCTGCGTTGAAGTAATCGTAGGCTTCCTGCGGCGTGCCGAAGAACGCCTCTTCGCCGCCGTGGAGCACGAGGACTTTGTCTGCGACGCGGAGCGCCTCGTAGCCGTGCGTCGTGAGGATGACCGTGTGCCCGAGGAGCGCGAGCTTGCGGAGATGCGTGCAGAGAATCTTCGCGTTCACCGGATCGAGCCCTGCGAGGGGTTCGTCGAGGAGTATGAGCCCCGGCGCGCCCATGAGCTGTGCCGCGAGCGCTGTGCGGCGGCGTTCCCCTCCGCTGAGGGTCGCGACGGAATGATTTTCGAGATTGTCGAGCGCGAAAAGCGAGGTGAGCTTTTTTAGGCGTTCATCAATTTCTGTGTCCGTGTAATCGGCGGGGAGCGTGATGCGCGCCGTATGGCGGAGGGTTTCACGCACGTTGAGCGCCTCGCGGAGGAGCGGCTCCTGGGGGAGCGTCGCGACCTGTTCCTGCAAATGTTTTTCGCTGTAAGGGATTCCGTCGAAAGTGATCGTCCCGGTCGCACATTCGTGCTTGCCGGCGAAGAGGCGGAGAAGCGTGCTCTTGCCCTGCCCGGAGCGCCCGATGATGGCGAGGATTTCCCCCGCAGGGAGCGAGAAGTGCATCCCCTTGAGGAGTTCGCGGCCCTTGACTTTGACGCCCGCGTGCTGTACGCAGACGCTTATTCCGGTGTCCTTCTGATGTATGCGCAGTGCGCCTTCGCGGAACTCCAGCAGGCACCACGGAAGCTTGAGAACGGCGTTCTCTTCGAGTTCCATGCGCTTTCCGTGCGCAAATTTCAGAACGCATTTTCCGCTTTTGAGAATCGCGGAGGCGAAGAGCGCGGGGCAGGCCGGGTGCTTTATCGCAATCGAATGTTCGCCGTGCGCACGTCTGCCGAGGAACACGGGAACCGTTTCGGAAAGGCTGATCGGCTCGATGTCCTCGAGCGAGCGGATGTGCTGCAGCGTGAGCCCTCCGTTTTTGATGAATACGCGGATCTGCTGCAGGCCTACCAGGAGAATGTCGTCATCCTGAAGAATTACTTTGTCTATGGAATTCCCGTTGACGCGGGTCCCGGTCGTGAGGCTCAGATTTTTAAGGATCCAGTCATCGCCGGCTTTATCGATCTGCGCGTGCCTGCGGGAGACTAGACGGTCGGGCAGGACGAGATCGCAGTCGTCGTTCCTTCCGATAAAGAAAGTATTTCCTGCCTGGACTTTTATGATGTGGAATGGACTCGCCATACTGGAAAACTCCGGGCTTTAAACGAGGGCGCTGACCGCGGTTTCGAACCTGTCGCATGCCTTGCGGAGCGTCTCCATGTCCGCAGCATAAGAGAAGCGGACAAAACCTTCGGCGCCGAACGCGCTCCCGGGGACGATCGCGAGCCCTTGCGTAAGGAGGTATTTGCAGAAATCCGAAGAATCCCGCAGAACGGTTCCGTCCGGGGCGCGCTTCCCGAAAAGGGAACTCACGTCCGGGAACAGGTAGAACGCGCCTTCGGGGACGCGCACTGAAATTCCGGGGACGCCTGCGATGCGCCCGGAGATGTAATCCCTGCGTCCGAGGAATGCCGCTTTCATAGTTTGTACGGAATCAAACGGGCCGTCGAGTGCGGCGAGCGCGCCGTACTGCGCGATGTCCGAGGGGTGGTGCGTCGCCTGGCTCTGAAATTTGCCAATGAGTTTCGCCGCTGACTCGGGCGCCGCCACGTAGCCGATGCGCCAGCCCGTCATACAGAACGCCTTGGAAAGCCCGTTCACAAGGAACGTGCGCTCCTGCATTCCGGGAAACGCGGCGGTGGATACAAATTTATCCGTATAGGTGAAATGTTCGTACACTTCGTCCGAGATACAGTAAAGATCGCCTTTGACGATGACTTCCGCGATGTCGCGGAGCTCCGCTTCGGAATATACGGCGCCCGTCGGGTTGCAGGGATTGTTAATGATGACGCACTTGGTGCGCGGGGTGACTGCATTTCCGAGATCGCGCGCGGTCATCTTAAAACCGTTTTCCGCGACCGTGTTCACGATTTTCGGAACGCCGCCGAGGTACTTCACGAGTTCGGGGTAGGTGACCCAGTACGGGGAAGGAATGATCACTTCGTCATTTGTATTTAAAATCGCGGAAAGTGCGTTGAATACGGCATGCTTCGCTCCGCTCGTCATCACGATCTGTGACGGCTCGTAACGGAGCTCGTTTTCGCGTTGGAGCTTGCGGCACACGGCGTCACGGACTTCCTTGATACCGACGGGAGCGGTGTAGCGCGTTCTGCCCGCTTCAATCGCTTCGCAGGCCGCTTTGCGGATGTGCGGGGGCGTCGGAAAATCCGGCTCACCAGCGCCGAGGCTCACGATGTCCTTGCCCTGGGCGATGAGTTCTTTTGCGAGGGTGTCGATGGCGACCGTCTGCGACGGGGAAATGTTCTGCGCGCGCGTAGATAGACTTTTCATTTGTTGCGAATGCCTTGTTCACGGATGCGGAACCGCCGGCTGTCGAGGTATCCGGCGATGAGCGGGAACAGCAGGCAGTGGGAAACCGTTATGCACAGGAGTCCGAGCACGGAAACAAGACCGATGCTGCGGAGTCCGGGGTGAGAGGAAATGAGAAAACCGTAGATGCCAATGAGCGTGAGCGCCTGGGCTATTGCGACCGTGATGCCCGTGGTGTGGGTGATGTAATGCAGGCTTCCTGTCGACTTTTCGTAGTAGGCGTTCCAGAGCTGGATGGAGCCGTCGAGGCTCATTCCGATGAGGAGCGGAAACGCGAGCGCGCTGTAAGCGGAGATTTCGATGCCGAGGAGCCGCATCAGGGAAAGTAGCCAGAGGAACGCGACGCAGGGGGATGCGAGGGTAAAGAGCGTGAGAGAAAGTTTGTTATAAAAGAGAAGGAGGAGGATGGCTATCGCCACTATGCCGACGATGATGGATTTGCGGAGGTAGGGGAGCGTTTCGTCCAGGAGGTCCGCGCGGACGATCGCCGTTCCCGTGAATTTATACTTCGCCCCTTCCGGGAACTGGACGCTCCGGAGTTCCCGCGCGAAGCGGCGGCAGGCGAGCCCGTCGTCCGGATCAATGTCCGGGAATACGAAAGCGAATTCGCCGATGGTGCCGTCGCGACCTTCGAATTTGTGGCGCAGGCTTTCGGGCAGGTCGTCTTCGCTGATGGGGGTGACACCCCAGGAGTCCATTATTTTCTTCAGGTTCGCGGAATCCGCGGGGCGGAGCTTCTTGATGAGTTCGGGGTGGAGCTCCGCCTTGATATCGTTGATGAGCGCGAGCTTTTCCTTCTGGTTCGCCGGGAGGAGGTCCGCATAGGTCACGACGGTGCCGATTGTCGTCGAAGGATTGTGACTGCTTTCATCATTGATCGCCTTGGCGAATGTGATGGATGCGTGCGCGTCCGGGAGGAGGACCACGGCTGGGTCGTAGAGCGTATAGCCCGTGAGCGTGAGGAGACTGTCCGCCTTCGCTGAAGGCGATGTCATTTCCGTATGCGAATAATTGTAATCGAAGACGGGCAGGAAGCCCCGTATTGCGAGGAGGAGCGTGATCGCGATGACGGGAATCCAGAGCTTGCGGTATCCCGTGTAGGGATGTTCCTGAATGTCCGAAAATTCGATGAGGTGCTTCCTCTCGAGGATGGCGAACGGCTTCTTGCGCTGCGTTACGAGCAGGAGCGCCGGGAGGACGAGGCAGCAGAGGCTGCAGTTCAGCGCGGAGCCGATTGCGCCGAGCGTTCCGAATTCCCTCACGCCGGCGAGCGGAACGAGTGTGAGGCTTAGGAATGTCGCGGCGCATATTGCCGC
This sequence comes from Fibrobacteraceae bacterium, assembly GCA_041667365.1. Classification (GTDB taxonomy): domain Bacteria; phylum Fibrobacterota; class Fibrobacteria; order Fibrobacterales; family Fibrobacteraceae; genus JBAYFD01. The sequence goes on from JBAYFD010000012.1 coordinate 6,259, forward strand.
GGAAACGGTGATCGCGGGGCCGATGCACAGGAGCGCGCTTTCGAGGCTGATCTCGGGGCTCAGTCCCTTGCGGCGTTCGTCCGCATAGCGGCTCATGATGTGCGTCGTGAGCTGACTTCCGAGGCCGGGCAGGACGAGCGCGAGCATCAGGGTGAACAGGTTGATTCGCCCGTAGAGGACGTCTGCGGCGGCGAGTGTCCAGAGGACGGTCATCGCGATAGGAACCGCGGCGAAAAGCGCGATCTGCGGCTGTCTGTAGAAGCGGAGGAGGAGCGTGAGGAAAAGGATGATCGCGCAGGCGATGCCCGTTTTCCGGACTTCGGGCAGGAGCGTCCTTCCTGTGTCCGCGGCTGCGTAGACTTTGCCTGTGTAGTAGATTCTGATGTCCGCGCTTCCCGGAATGTCCCGGATCGCGTCGGAAACATGATGGAGGAGCGAACGCGACGCTTTAAGATCCGAGATGTTCTTCGCCGGGTAGATGTCCAGCACGCGGATCGTTCCGTCTTCGCTCGAATAGGTGTCGCGGAGCTTGCCGAGATATTTTTTCTCGAGATCGTCGAAGGAAAGCGAATCCTTTAGAATTTTGTCGAGGGAGTCCGCCGCCGGGTCCGTATCTATCAGGTTCACGAACAGCGGGTTGCTTTCGAGCGCATAGCGTTCCGTGAGTTCGCGCACCCGCTTCTGAATGAGTTCAAGGTCGCTTCTCTGGATGTAGAGCAGCTTGTTCTGCTTGTAAAAGTCAATGTCCGATTCGTATTCGACGTAGTTCACGAGCGGATCATGCTGGATCTTTGCCGCGAGTGTCCGCACGAAGTTCGCGTTCTTCGCGCTGTCCTTGGACTCGATGACGACGGTGAGCGTTCCGAACCCGCCGAATTTCTTTTCGACGGCATCGTTAGCCTGTTTCGTCGCGGAGTTCTGCGGGAGCGCGTCCAGAATGCGCAGTTCCCAGCGGAGCCGCGTCACGGGGTAGACGCAGAGCGCGGACACGGCGAGCGTGAGCGCGAGAATCGCCCAAGGATGCTTATTTGCGCACCGCACTATCCGGAGAAGCAGAGAAAACATGTCTTCAATTTATTTATTTTTACGAGACTACGATGTCGCGCATCTCCGCAGTATTCCTTTTTCTGTGCGTCTCCTGGCTGTTCGCCGAAGGAGATTCTTCTTTTGCCGTGTCCGGGAAATCCGCGGATTCCTTGAATGCTGCGGTGCCGGCGGATTCCGCGGCGGCGCCGAAAAATTTGGCGCAGGATAGTTCCGCCCCGGCGGATTCCGAACCAGAGATGCGCACGGATATGAGTCTCGCCGCGAGTGCGGATTACAAGGATGAAAAGCCGCTCTGGCTTCAGGCGATGATCTGGCCCTTTAATCATATTGTGCAGCCGCTGTTCGATGCCGCCGTGTTTCCTTTCGCCGGACCCATTCACTATGCCGTTAAGTACAACGTCATTGAAACCGGCGTGGATATGGTCGCTTTCGGGAAAAACAAGAATATATTCATCTATCCCACGATGAATCTGAAGCCCGGGGCGTCCACGTCGCTCGGATTTTCCTACCGGCACCGCAATATGCTGCAGGAGAAGGATTACTTCTATTTCGGCGGCAATTATTATGCGAACGGGGACTGGGACATGGACACCCGCTACACCAAACGGAACTTGTTCGGAACGGATCTCTTCGCCGGCACCCGGTTCAAGTATTGGCAGGATAGGAATGCGTCCTGCGTCCTTCCGGGGAGCGGCAAGTCGTTCGTTTATACGGACTCCTCGTTCAGTTTTTCCATCCGCACCGGTCATCCCGTGCCGCGCATTCCCAATGTCAACTTCGGCGCGGAATCCGGCTTCAACTATAATCACGAGAATCTTCCTGATGTCGAAGATTCCATTGTGAACACCCCATCCTTTAACCGCTATGAACGCGGCCTGTATCAGAATTTTTATACGATTCCGTTCAAGGTCGAACTGGACTACGACAATCTGGACGCCCCGTATGTGCCGACCACCGGGTATCGCGCCGGGATATCCTTCACATACATCAAGGTCGGGGACTACGGGGGGCCGAACTCTTCCAGCGAGTCCAATGACAAGAGCCACGATTACCGGAGCATGGACTTTTTTGCACAGCACTATATTTTTCTGGGCACTTTAAAATCGCCGTATCTGCTTTCGGCCGCTGAAGGCCGCAAGAACCGTAAATTCTACACGGATTTTTCGTGGGATGAAACCCTCCGCCTGTGGCGCCCGGAGAACATCCAGACGACGCTAATGAACCGCCGTGTCCTCGCGTTCCAGTTCCGTATGCGGCAGATCTGGGAAAACGAAAAGGGCGGCGCTCCTCACAAGGCGTTTCAGACGCTCAATGCCCGGTACCCTTTGAGGGGGTATACCGGCACTTTCGCGGACCGTGCGACGATGGGCTTTTCGGCGGAGTACCGCTGGCCGATCGATAAACTCGTGGACGGCGTCGTCTTTGATGAATATGCGATGTATCTTCCGGGGCTCGATCAGATCAGTATGGACCGTCTTCTAAATTCCTGGGGCTTCGGGGTGCGGGTACGCCGTCCCGATATGTATTTTTTCCGCGTCCAGATCGGTTTTCACGGAAGTCATGGCGTGAGTTTCGTCTGCACGATCGCTCCGGAATTCCAGTAAACCATTTCTTTTCATCTGCTTTTTGCGGCAAAATACGGCATTTTGGTGTTTTCCCGCGTCAAAAATTGCTATCTATGGAATACGTTTTTATCAACTCAATGTCTTAAAAGGACGGTTCTTTATGGCTAGAAAAAAGATTGCGCTCGTTGGCGCCGGTCAGATTGGTGGCACGATGGCTCTGGTCCTCGCGCAGAAGCAGCTCGGTGATGTGATCCTCATCGACATTCCGCAGGCTGGCGGCATGCCGGCCGGCAAGGCCCTCGACATCATGGAAGGCCGCGCTCTCATCAACACCTCCTGCATTCTCGAAGGTTCCACGGACTATGCCGATATCAAGGGCGCCGATGTGGTGATCGTCACCGCCGGTTTCCCGCGTCTCCCGGGCATGAGCCGCGATGACCTTCTCGACAAGAACTGCGGCGTCATCAAGACCGTCGGCGAAGCCATCAAGAAGAACGCTCCGGACGCGTTCGTCATCGTCATCACCAACCCGCTCGACGCGATGGTGTACAATATGCAGAAGGTCACGGGCTTCCCTTCAAACCGCGTCATCGGTATGGCCGGCGTGCTCGATTCCTCCCGCCTCGCCTGCTTCGTCGCTATGGAACTCGGCGTTTCCGCCGAAGACGTCAAGGCGACGGTGATGGGCGGCCACGGTGACACGATGGTCAGCCTCTATGAATGCGTTTCCGTCGGCGGCATTCCGCTTCCGCAGCTCATGAGCAAGGAAAAGTTCTCCGCGATTGCAAAGCGCACGGCCGATGCCGGTGGCGAAATCGTGAAGCTCCTCCAGAAGGGTTCCGCGTTCTACAGCCCGGCTACCTCCGCCATTCACATGGCGGAAGCCTACCTCCTCGACAAGAAGAGCGTGTTCACTTGCGCTGCGAAGCTCAACGGCGAATACGGAGTCAATGGCCTGTATTGCGGCGTGCCGGTCGTGATTGGTGCGAACGGCGTTGAAAAAATCTTCGAAATCAAGATGAACGCTGAAGAAAGGGCTGCTTTTGACAAGTCCGTCGAAGCGGTCAAGAAGAATGCCGCGTGGGTTGACGCTCACTAAGCTTTCTTAAATCTTGAAAGATTTCAAAAGGGACTCCGGCGACGGAGTCCTTTCTGTTTTTTTCTATATTGTGGTTGCTTTTTTAACAGGAAATAATTATGGGCAAAAACTTATATCAGAAAGTCTTTGAAAGTCACACGGTGGCGAAGCTCCCGAGCGGTCAAACCCAGCTCTTCATCGGACTTCACCTCTGCCACGAAGTCACGAGCCCGCAGGCCTTCGCGATGATCCGCGAGGAAGGCCTCAAGGTCAAATATCCTGAACGTACGTTCGCCACGGTCGATCATATCATTCCGACGACCGCAGACGACCGCAGACGCCCTCTCAAGGACGCCATTTCCGAGGAAATGTTCGCCCATATCGAAAAGAACACCAGGGATTTCGGAATCCGCTTCTTCGGCCCCTCCACTGAGGAACAGGGCGTGATTCACATCGTCGGCCCCGAGGAAGGCGTGACGCAGCCCGGCATGACCGTTGCCTGCGGGGATTCCCACACGGCGACGCACGGCGCTTTCGGCGCTATCGCTTTCGGCATCGGCACGAGCCAGGTCGCCGACGTTCTCGCGACGCAGACGCTCGCGATGAGCCCCCTCAAGACGCGCCGTCTGCTCTTCACGGGCAAGCTCAAGCCGGGCGTGACCGCCAAGGACGTCGCCCTCGCGTACATCGCGAAGCTCGGCGTAAACGGCGGCGTGGGATACGCTTATGAATTCGCAGGCCCCGTGATCGAGGCCCTCGACATGGAAGGCCGCATGACGATCTGCAACATGGCGATCGAAGGCGGCGCCCGCGTCGGATACTGCAATCCGGACGAAAAGACGTTCGCGTTCCTCAAAGGCAAGCCCTACGCGCCCACGGCGGACAAGTGGGACGAAGCTGTCCGCTACTGGAAATCCGTGGCGAGCGACGCCGACGCGAAGTTTGACGACGAAGTGGAAATCAACTGCGATAACCTCGAACCGATGGTCACTTGGGGCATCACGCCCGCGCAGGCGATTCCGCTCAACGGCAATATGCCGAAGGTCTCTTCTTTTGAAGGCTCCGAACGCAAGGTCATCGAAGAGGCTTACGAATACATGGGCTGGCAGGAAGGCGGCAAGATGATCGGGACGCCGGTCGACATCGCTTTCGTCGGCAGCTGCACCAACGGACGCCTCGCGGATCTCAAGGCCGCAGCAGAGGTCATCAAAGGCCACAAGGTCGCGCCCACGGTCAGGATGTGGGTCGTCCCGGGCTCGATGAAGATCAAGAAGGAAGCCGAAGCGCTCGGCCTCGACAAGATCTTCAAGGATGCCGGCGCCGAATGGCGTGAAGCGGGCTGTTCCCTCTGCCTCGCGATGAACCCGGACAAACTTCAGGGCCGCCAGGTGAGCGCGAGCTCCAGCAACCGCAATTTCAAGGGCCGTCAGGGCAGCCCCACGGGCCGCACCATTCTGATGAGCCCTATCATGGTCGTCGCCGCCGCAATTGAAGGCAAGGTCGCCGACGTCCGCAAGTACATCAAAGGATAAGGGAGGAATCGAAAATGACAATCATTGACGTTGTAAAAGGCTCCGGCGTTCCCCTCCGCGGTAACGACATCGACACCGACCGCATCATTCCCGCCCGTTTCCTCAAGTGCGTCACGTTCGACGGACTCGGCAAGAATGCATTCGCGGACGACATCAAGGGCCTCGAAGCGCAGGGCAAGGAACATCCGTTCAAGAACCCGGTCTACGCGAATGGCTCGATCCTCGTCTCGAACCGCAACTTCGGCTGCGGCTCCAGCCGCGAACACGCCCCTCAGGCGCTCAAGCGCTGGGGCATCCGTGCGATCATCGCGGAAAGCTACTCCGAAATCTTCTTCGGAAACTGCGTCGCCCTTGGCGTCCCGTGCTACAAGGTGGACCACGTGACCGCGGACAGGATCCTCGACTGGATCGAGCAGCACCCCTCCGAGGAGATCGTGACGAGCGCTAGTTCCCGCACGCTGAAACTCGGCGGCGAAACGATCGCGCTCACTCTCGCGGATGGTCCGCGCGGGCAGTTCCTCGACGGTTCCTGGCATGCCCGCGCGACGCTGATGGCGAACGCTTCGAAGGTCGATGCGCTCGCCTCGAAGCTCCCGTACATGCAGTTCCTCAAGTAACAGGCGGTATTCCTGCGCATTCCGCGCCGGGTTCCGAATTTTTTAAGCCTCCGGAAAATGTTCCGGGGGCTTTTCTGTACGCGCCGAATTTTTTACACACTTTTTGAGAACAATTTTTAGCCGAGGAAGCGATTGAAAATTCAAGGGCGCTGCCGTAAATGATTCCTGGCACGCCTTTAATTGATTGAATGGAACGATTTGTTCTATTTTTTTTGACTTGTGAAAAAGGCGAATATGGCAATAAAAAATAACGAAAGGGAAATGAAAAATGAGTATAGATTTACACTGAACTTAAGCTTTTTAAAAAGGAGTGTTATGTCATTCAGAACAGTTTGCGGCATCGTCGGCGGAATGGGGATTCTCGCCGCTTCCGTTTCCGGGGCGACTGAATCGTCCTTTTCCTGGAGCAATGTCCAGATCGGCGGCGGCGGCTTCGTTTCCGCCGTCATCGCGTCCCCTGTGGACAAGAATCTTTTCTATGCCCGCACGGATGTGGGCGGCGCTTACCGCTGGGACGAATCACGTTCCAAGTGGGTGTCCCTGATGGACTGGGTGGATGTCTCCGAGCGCGGCTTGCTCGGAATTGAAGCGATCGCTGCGGATCCGACGACTTCGGGAACTGTGTATATGGTCGCGGGTACGAGTTACTGGAACTATGGCCGGACGGCGTTCCTCCGTTCTACGGACAAGGGGGACAGCTGGCAGGTAGTCTATACGTGGGATTCCACAGGCGCGAAAGGCGGTGCCGTCCAGGATTTCAAGGCGCACGGCAACGGCATGGGCCGCGGCAACGGCGAAGCGCTAGCGATCGACCCCGGCAATTCAGACATCATGTTCTATGGCTCCAAGAACAAGGGCCTGTGGAAATCGACGAATAACGGCACCAATTGGACGCATGTGGCCGCGTTCACCACGGCGGCGGGCTATGACACCACCTGGAACGGCTCCGGCTTTTCCTTCGTGACGTTCGCGCCGAAGTCCTCCAAGGTACTTTACGCCGGGTTCCTCCGCGAAGGCTCGACTTCGAAAGGCACTTTTGAAAATGTATTTACATCCACGGACGGCGGCGCGACCTGGAGCGCGCTCCCGATTCCCGACGCGCTCCGCTCCACGGCGGGTGGGGCAAAGGTCCGCCTGATGCCGCAGCGCGCGGTCATTTCGCGCGATGGGAACCTGCTGACGGTCACGTTCTCCGACGGCGCTGGTCCGCACACGATGGCGTGGAGTGAAGGCTGGGGCATGATCTATGACGGCTTCGGGCGCGGTGCCGTGCTTCAGTACAACGTTTCCACAAAGATGTGGTCGGACGTTTCTCCTGAGGATTTCATCGATGATGGCTCTACAGGAACGTCAAAATATGATGTAGTGAATGTTTCCGATACAAGTTACCAGTATCTCGCCCCTTACGGCGGCATAGCGATTGATCCGGCGAACGATTCCGTGATGATCGTGACGACGATGGGCTACCGCGGGGCGCAATTCTGGAAACTGGACACAACGGGCAAGAGCTGGAAGGATCAGTGGGGAACGAATGTCTACCGTACTACGGACGGCGGCAAAACCTGGGATGCCTCTTTCCGTTATTACTGGATGGATGGCGGCTTTTATCCGTCTACGGAGCAGATGAACGCGAACGGCATCGGCTGGATGTTCAACAGCTCCATTCACTGGACGGGAGCGGTCGCCATCGATCCGAATAACACGGACCGTGTATGGATCACTTCGGGTAATGGCGTGTTCCGCTGCGACAACATTTCCGATTACGACATCATTGCCGCCGGGACTTACGATTCGACGGCGAATTATTATTACAGCACCCGCACGGTGAATCAGCGGCAGGTCTGGAAGGTATTTTCCCAGGGTATCGAGGAAACAGTTCCCGAGGAAGTCGTCAGCATTCCGGGCGGCCCGCTCATTTCCATCATCGGGGACTACGACGGCTTCCGTCATGAAAGCGTTTCGAAGTATCCTTCCGAGCGCCTCCAGACGAATGTCAACGGAACCAAGATTTCGCTCGGTTCCACCCGTGCGCTCGCCTATGCGCCGCTCTCCGGCAAACTGGTGAAGGTCGCAGACGCGCGTTCCGCAAACCCGACGACTTATACGGTAGTGCCTCTTGACCCGGTGCAGATTTCCTCTGATTCCGGCAAAACATGGGCGGTCGGTACGTACAGTTCCATCGACACTTTGTACAAAAAAGGCAATGTCGCCATTTCTGCGGACGGCTCCATAATCATCTGGGTCCCCGGGGAATATAAAGGCTCGGGTGGTAAATATCCGGCGATGCTGTATTCCAGTTCCAACTGGGCCTCAATTTCCGGTATTGACGGCGACTATGTGGTGGGCGATCCGGTGAACGCAAACGTGTTCTATGCTTACAATGACTCCACCGGCGCATTCTACAAGAGCACGGATAAAGGCACCACTTTCAGCGCCGTCGGCACTCCGGGTGCGAGTTCATTCAAAAAGTTCCGCACGGTCATCGGTCACGAAGGCGATATCTGGCTTCCGGTAGGGGTTACCGCTGATGACGGCACGCAGAGCGGCGCTTTGATGCGCTCCACGGATGGCGGTGCCACCTGGAGCAAAGTCGGCGGCGTGAGCTATTGCGAAGCCGTGGGCTTCGGAAAGGCGAAGACGACGGGCGGTTACCCTGCGGTGTATGTCTTCGCTACGATCGGCGGCATTACGGGCGTCTTCGGCTCCGATGACGAAGGTTCCACCTGGACGCAGATCAACGATGACGCTCACGAATATGGCGGACTTGCGAATGGCGAGTTCGTGATGGGCGACTGGAACACTTACGGCGTGGTCTATATGAGTACGGCTGGTCGGGGCATCGCTGCGCGCGTCCCGAGCGACTGGAACATGGACTCGTCTTCTTCCACTGCCGCGGTCAAGGCTCCGAAGGTTCCCGCTTCTACCGCGAGCAGCCTTTCCGCTACGCTCCGGAATGGAACGCTTTCCCTGAACATTTCCGGGAACGCCCGCGCCCGCGTCGTCCTGTATGATCTTGGCGGACGCATCGTGTTCGGCGGCATCTTCAGCGCTTCTGCGGAAATCCCGCTCGGGAGCCGCGTCACGAAGTCCGGCGCGTACTACCTGCGCGTTTCGGGAAGCAGCGGTGCCGTTCTCAACAAGCGCATCTCCATCGTCCACTGAAACCGGAGACGGTACAAATGAAAAGGCCCGCCATAACGGCGGACTTTTTTGTATGTATTCAAAACCACCGGCTGCGCCGACGACTTTTTTACCACTGAGAATTGGTCTCCGCTTGTCCAGAATCCTGATTCTGAATGTACGGGCCATCCCAGCTTGATGTGCGTTTCTCGACATGTATGGGGATGATTATTTCGTCCGGATAGGCTTCAAACCAATAAAGGGAAGTGCAGTATGTGACGAACCCCAAGAGGACAGAACCTGCGGTAACGGATCTCTGCATCTCCCTTTCGCCTACGACTTGATTTCCACGCTTGGCCTGAATGGAGACGGTCTTCGGACATCCGCGCGACATTTGAGTATAACATTCGGAGCCGTCGCAGATGTAGTCTCCATCTACATAGATGGAATAAGCTTGTCCATTGCTGGTTCTGATTCTTGTCGTTCCGCTACAGGAAGCAAGAAACAGCGCCGCAATTGTAAAAGAAAAAAATAAAGCACGTTTCATATTGTAGTTCGATGGAAAATCAGAAGCCGACTTCGAACGTCAATGCCGGGCCTTGTATAAGATGATTATTGAACTTGAATGTCGAAATCATGTATTCCAAGTCAAGCTGCAGAATGACGGAACTCGTCCTGTTGAGAATCATGCCGCCGCCGGCCTTGAAAAGCAAGCCAGTCGCGGATACCTCGTTATCGTGCTCATTTTGTCTTTTAGCGATGCCGTAAATGAGTCCGCCGCCGAGATAAGGCGAAATATCAGTATCAAATAACGGATAGTACGCGGCAAGTCCCAGATCGGTTAAACCAAACTGGTTGCTGGAGCTGGAGTTGGAGCTATGAATCGCCACATCTACCTTGATGAGCAGTGTCCGCGTATCATAGAGCCAGAAGCATTCGAGTCCGGGGACGAAATCTTGATCGGGTGAGAAAAGCGCGATTCCGGAAATGCCGATGCCCCAGAAATTGTTGGATTGCTTTTTGCGCAGGGACGCTCTCTCTTTGTTTGTGACTGAGTAGATGTCCGATGACGGCCCGGACGTTTTCTTTTCGGTGCCTAAAGTTTTCGCGAACCGCTCAATTGCTGGGTCGAGGTCGTCAGGAGTATTCACTTTCATTTCATCAGTCCATACGCGATTCCCGTCGGTCGTGTTGTAGAGGCTCACGGAGATGATGACGGTTTCCCCAAGACGGGTCAGATCTCCGATCAAAAATTTAGAACAACCTTTTTCGATGGCTTTCCTCTGCACGGAATCCTTGTCGATTGTGGACGAAGAATCCGATATCGACGGGAGAATGATCTCGTAGCGTCCAACGCTCTCGGAATATTTCTGCAGAAGCTTTGTCGATGCAATCTGGTAGTCCGGACGAAGATTGGTCAGCGCAAAATAGGGCGCATAAACCTTTTCCGTGGCAAATGAAAATGACACCGCTAAAAAGAGAAAAGCCCCAAAATAAAAACGCATAGACGCTCCTTGGAGATGCTTATACGTAATATAGAAAGATATAACTTTAGGTCAC
>JBAYFD010000013.1:0-16523 GCA_041667365.1 Fibrobacteraceae bacterium
CCGCGGCAGGTTTCAACGGAACGAATTCTTCAGGGAGTTCGTCCTTGCCGAATATATCATCAAAGGCATCGGAAAGGCTCTTGGGCGCTTCGGCTTCCAGCGCCGGCTTGTCTTCATTCACCGCAGGAGCGGCAGCGGACGTTTCCAAAGGTGTTTCCGCAGGCGCTGACGGCGCGGAGGAAAGCGGAGATACATCGACGGCGGATTGTTGACCGTCCGGCACGCCAGGAAATTCCTGCACGGACGCGGGAGCGATATCCGCATTGACTTCCTTGTTGCCGAAAATTCCGGACAAAGCGGAAGAAATGTCGCTGCCGGAAATTTCTCCGGCGGGAAATTCCTCATGCACGGAAGAAGACGGCGCAAGACCAGCGAGAGCTTCATCCAAGGAATGTTCCAGACTTTCAAACGAGATTTCCTTATCATCCGCATTTTCGTTCGGAAGGAGCGAGGAAAGCGAAGAAAACGGATCTTCTTCGGCATTCGCCGCAGGAGCAAGGTTCGGAGCGGCGCCGATGGATGGCGCGGCAGGAGCCGTTACAGGAGCCGCTGCCACAGAAGCAGGCGCAGCCACGGGAGCGACGGCGGCAGGCGTTTCGACAGCCACAGCATATTCGCCGGACCAGAAAGCGTTCAACGGATCAAGGTCATGCAGGCGCTGATAGCATTGATTGCGTTCCTTGACATCGCCCAGTTTATCATAGACATTGCCGAGGCGGCGGAGCGAGGCGAGGCAGAACGGATCCTTGCGGAGAATGGCCCGGCAGACTTCCCCGGCATTCTCCCACTGTTCCTTATCAAAGAATATAGCGGACTCGACGAGGAGCCCGACGAGGCTATCCGGAAAAAAGGATAGCCCCTCCGTAACATGCATGAGCGCGCTGTCCAGGTCGCCGGACTGACGTTCCAGATCTGCAAGCCATGCGAACGCGGAAGATTTTCCTTTTTTCTTGCCGACTGTTTTGCGCAGAGATTCAAGAGTCACGGCCATCGCTTACTCCTGCACGTTTTTTAAAAGAATCGCCTCGTCGGAAAGAAGCACCGGAATGCCTTCTTTCACAGGGTAAAGGCGGAGGCCATCTGCGGAAACGAGCGCCTCGGAAAGAGCGGAGGTCACAGGCACGCCAGCCGCGTTTTTCACTTTTCCAGCGGCAACCGCGGAATTGACCTTCGCAAGGAGGGTCTTGTCCGCTTCCGCGAGGGAACCGCGCGTCACGGGGCAACAAAGCATCCGAAGCAATTCTGAATCCATCGTAACACCTTTCGTTTCAAGGAGTTAATTCAATAACACCTAAAAAATAAATCATTTTAAGGAGCAGGAGGCGCTCAACGCAGATAATTGAGGTCAACGACGGCAAAATCCGTCTGTTTTTTGCGCGAAACAAGCAAAAGCGTCTTTATACGGAGCATTTTCAATTTTTCGAGGTCAAAAGATTCATGGAAACCGTGGGCGTCCGAAAGGACCATGAGCTCGCGGCAGTCCGTACGGCGGCAGATGGAGAAAATGTCCTCCAGCGGTCCTAGGAGATGTTCGCGATTTTCATCCGTGACTTCAGCGGGCGTTCCGCTCACGCAGCCGAGAAATTCAATGTCAGGGAGAACGTTGTAGCGGTCGAACCAGAAAGAAAGATCATCCGAAGTTCCGCCGAGGAGAATCGCCCGGCGGCGCTTCTTGAAAAATATCCGTGAAAAGTAATAAGTCCAGAAAGCAACGCGGCGCCAGCACACAAGCCCCAAAAGCGAAAGGCCCGCAGGGACGAAGCAGAGCGGCGTCATTCCCATTTTATATATAAAGTAAACGCAGACGGCCGCTTCGATAGGGATGAGCCAGGAAATCCGCTGCACACTGTTCAGGTCAGAAGACGAATACTCCCCGAACATAGCGAGGGGGAGCCACGAACCGAGGGCGGCTAAAGCGATCACTCTCAACGAGAACGGAACCGGCAGGCAAAGAGAAGCAATGGCATACACGAGGGCTGTAACGGCGATATCCACCACCATTTTCCACCATTGCGGAAGAAGCCTTGAAAATATGCCCACAAGGGCAGCGAAAAAAATGCCGATGGCGATGATTATCGTCGGCAAATGATAGTTGTGATGCTTGCGGGCGAAAATCAGCATCGCCTGATAAAACTCGATGAACGAGCGGACGCGGCGCGTGCGGCTGCTCTGCCCCTTGAAATGCAGAATACTCGTGCCCGGGAAATAATAATTGCGGAATCCGAGCTTCTGTATGCGGTAACAGATATCCATATCTTCACCGTACATGAAATAGTCTTCGTCGAAACCTTTCACTCGTGCGTAAACATTGCGGTTCACGCCGAAAAAAGATCCGCTCACGGCATCGACGGGCGTCTCTTCGTCCGGATCGAGGAACGTCATGTTGTATGCGGCGAAAATGCGGCTTTTCGGGAAAAGCGCCGCCAGGCCTATCGTTTTAAACACGGCAGCAAGCGGCGACGGGAACGTGCGGCGGCAGGCCCATTGCAAGGTGCCGTCTCCGTTCAGAATTTTGCAGCCCACGATGCCCGCGTCAGGTTTGGACTGTATATAGGCGAGCATTTTACGGAACGTATCCGGAGCGACGACCGTATCGGGATTCAAAAAGAATAGGACTCCGCCCTGTGCGCGCCGCGCCGCGAAATTGCAGCCTTTCCCGAAACCAAGGTTTTTCTCCGACGTGAGCCAGATAACGGACGGGAACGCATTTTTGCTTTCTTCCGTAAGGGGCTCCGGAGATCCGTTGTCGAGGACGATGACTTCCGAATCGATGCCGCGGAGAGCTTCATGCACGGAATTGAGACAAACGGGAATGAAATCGCCGGAATTATAAGCGACGATGACTACCGAACAGGACAGCGGATTTTCGGCGGCGGCCATGACTAGCCTTACGTGCGGCTGAACCGGAGCTTGAGCACAAGGAAGAACGCTTCCGAAATGATGCTTCCGCTCATTTTAGAGACTCCTCGTATGCGGTCCGTAAAAACAATTGGAACTTCGGCGACCTTGAGGCCCTTCTTCCAGATTTTGAACGTCGTCTCGATCTGGAAACAATAGCCGTCGCTCTTCATCGAGGACAAGTCAAGCACCTGCAGCGCGGAACGGCGGAAACACTTGAAGCCCCCCGTCGCATCGCCCACGGGGAGGCCCGTCACGAAGCGCGTATAAAGATTCGCGGTATAGCTCAGCGCAAGGCGTTTCCTGTCCCAGTTCTTGACGCCGATGTGACGTCCGTTGTAACGGCTACCAAGCACGAGGTCCGCGTCCATCGATTTTTCGAGAAGACGTGTGATGTCGGAAGGCCGGTGACTGAAATCTGCGTCCATTTCAAAGACGCGTTCATAATCACGTTCAAGCGCCCATTTGAATCCGGTGACATAAGCCGTGCCGAGGCCCATCTTGCCTGCACGGCGGATGAGATGCACGCGCGGGTTTTCCCTGGAAAGGGCATCGACGATATCGCCCGTACCGTCCGGAGAGCCGTCATCGACGACGAGGACTTCGATGCAGGAATGCTGCGCAAGCACCTCGGGAATGATGAGCGGGATATTTTCCTTTTCGTTGTAAGTCGGAATGATCACCAGGGTCTTGGGAAAGTCCATATCTTGCGAGGCCTCACTTATGATCCGGAAAATCCGCGGGAACGCTTTCCGCTATCGGATAATTCCGTTTCTTGTTTCCGTTGATGATTTCACCGAGAAGTCCAAGCGAGAAGAACTGCACCCCCATCACCAGGGAGAACCCCCCGACGACGAGAAGCGGGCGCACGTGCAGGGCGCCGGTGCGGATCCATTCATAGCCGAAATAGGAGAACACTCCTCCGCCGAAAAGAACACACGCGAGCCCGATGAGCCCGAAGAAATGCAGAGGCTTCGCTCCGAAGCTCCGCATAAACAGAAGCGTGAGCAAATCCAGGAACCCGGACACGAGCCTGGAAACGCCGTACTTGGAAACGCCGTGGACCCGGGCGCGATGCACCACGGGCATCTCCGTGATGCGGAAGCCCTGCCACTTGGCCATCACCGGGATGAACCTGTGGAAGTCTCCGTACAAAGTAATGAAACGCACCACGGAGCTCCGGTACAGTTTGATACCGCAATTGAAATCGTGGAGGCGCTGACCGCACACACAGGACACGGTTAAGTTGAAAAGCTTGGAAGGCCACGTCTTGTGCCACGGATCGTGCCGGTGGAGCTTCCAGCCGGAAACGAGGTCGTAACCCTGGGCGAGCACGTCCATCATCTTCGGAATTTCATGCGGATCGTCCTGCAGGTCCCCGTCAAGAGTCGCGACATAGTCGCCGTGCGCCTTGGAAAATCCGAGGGAGAGCGCATCGGCCTTACCGCAGTTGAACTGGAAGCGGAACAGGCGCAGAAAGGAATGCTTTTCAGCAAGATCCTTCAGAACATCCCACGTACCGTCGCGGCTGCCGTCATCAATGACGATGACTTCAAACGTCTTGCCCGTGGGCGTAATCGCGTCTATGATTTCTTCCATCAGAAGCGGAAGATTTTCCGCTTCATCCTTGACAGGGATTACAAGACTGAGATCCATTCCGGTTATTTCCTCTTCTTCGAAGTGTCAGCCTTCACGGAATCCTTCGCGGCAGGCTTCGCGGAATCCGACACCAGCTTAGGCGCCTGATCCGGAGCGGAACGGAGGGATTCCAGATTTGCCTTCAGGCGCATCTGTCCTTCCTGGTCGTAAGCCGGGATGATCTTGATGCCCTTTTCAAGATACGCACGCGCCTCGGCGTTATGGCCGGTGGCTCCGAGAATATAGGCGGCAGCCCAATAGCAGCGCCATTCTTCCGGGAACTGATACATACCCTTATCGAGGAAGTGCAGCGCGAACGCCACCTTCGCGTCGATCGCCGCCTTCGTCGCAGCCGTGTAAGGAAGCGCGCGAAGAGAATCGATTTCCGTGCGGGTCTGGAACGCAAGCTGGAGATAAAGCGAAGTGTAGCTCGAGAGCAGGCGGAGCGTTTCCGTGTTGATGTACGCTGTGCCGTCGCCGAGACCGCGGTACTTGTACACGCTGTCCGCAAGGAACGCGGTGCGTTGCACGTCGAAGTTCTTCGAATCATCCGTGCGGCGGTCCGTGAAGTCGCCCTGCATGAAGTTATAGATGAGGCCTTCCTGCACCATGTACTTTTCAAGTCCCATAAAGTTGGACATACCGACGGTCGTCGAGAAATGAAGCGGACGGTCCGTGTTGTTCATCGCGAGATCCATCACGAGCTTGCTCTGCGTGAGCATGAGGCCGGCGTGAGAACGCGCCTGCCATTCCTTGAACGCCGTGTAGACCTGGAGCATGACCTTGTACTGCCTGAGCTTCGCGGAATCGAGCTTCGCGACGCCGGTGCTGTCATCGGCGATGCGCTTCTGGAGAACCGGGATTGCGCGGTCAGCGCGGGCGATCCATGTCGAAGTGTAATGATCGGGATTGTGATCGTCACCGTCCTGAATCACCATGTCACGTTCGATCGAAGTCTTGTCGTAGCTGAGCTTCATGACCGGATTCTGGGTGAGCATCTGCTTGATGTACCAGTCCGTATTGCCGAGGCTCAAGTTCACGACGCGCACGTCCTTGCGGATGCCGGCGACTTCCTGCGCGAACCACAGGGGGAACGTGTCGTTATCGCCGTTCGTGAACAGAATCGCGTTCGGGCGGCAGCTGTTCAGGAGGTTGTACGCATAATCCCACGGAACCCAGAGTCCGGAGCGGTCATGTTCCTTGTAGTTCGAAACACAAGGAATGACGGAGCTTACGAGCACGAGCGCCACGGCAGCCGGAATAAGCAGTGCGGAACCGGAAACGGCAAGCATATAGATAAGGATACCGGCACCGATACCGAGGATAAGGCTCATGAAAATGAAAGCCGGAGTGTAGAAGTAGTCACGTTCGCGGACTTCGAGATGCACGGCCTCCGGGAACGGGGCTTCCTGACCCACGCGCGCATAAGCGGACTGGATCTTCTGCCAATTCTGCCACACGGGCGAATTTTCTGCGGCGATGCGGCGCTTTTCAGCGGCGGCGATCTTGGACTGATCTCCGCCGGCACGCTGGAGCATCTGCACCTCCTGCGCTGCGCTTTCCACGGCCTGACGGGCCGCGATAAGGTCGTTCGGATCCGGGACGCCGGAGATTTCAATGCCGGACTGACGCAGATCGGCCACATTCCTGGACATCACGCTCACCCAGTAATCGTGGTCGCGCTGTTCCATGCGGGTTCCGTCCGCAAAGTTGATGTAGAACAGCAGGCCTAGGGAGCAGAGGGCGTAGAGCACGCCCATATAGATACCGAGCTGACGGCTGCGGCGGAACGCAAACACGCACACAGCGACGATCGCGCCGTTGAACAGCAGGAACCACAGGAGCTGGAAGATGGTGTTGTCACCCATCGACTGCATCTGCGTCGGGAAATAAATGCCGAAACGCTGGAGCGGGATATTCTCGGAAGCGTCATAGGAATAGACGCCGTCCTGATTGAAATTCACGCCGCCCACCTTGAAAGGCAGGTACTGCGCGATCTGATATCCGCCGTAACCCATGTTCGGGAAGCTCAGGAACTGGTGAGCAGGCTGTGCACGGCGGTAGAACGCGCGTGCGAGCATGCTTTCGGAGCCGTACTGCTTGCGCTCCAGGAAGTCATTGAACGCCTGCCAGTTGTCTTCGTTGAAGAGGTTGCCGAGCTGAAGCTTGCCCTGATCGTCGCGGATGTTGATTTCAGGATCGTCTTCGTCGATCGTCGGGTTGAGTTCCGAACGGAGCGGCAGATAAAGATGGGAACTGTAACCGAGAAGGGCGACGAGAGTGAAGCAGAAAGCAAGACGCACGTTCTTCATCACATTCGCATTGAACGGCTTCATGATGCTCAGGACCGCGAGCACGATGAACGCGAGGAGGGACAGGCGGATGAATCCTGACACATAATAAATGACGGAACAAAGAAGCGTGCCGGTGATCCACAGCGGGATGCGCTCAACGATTTTCTTCGGTTCGACAATGAGCATAAGCACGAAAATCGCCGGAATGGTGAGCATCGTGTACAGATGAGCGCCGACGCCGAGGAACGCGATGTAGCAGATGAAGATCAGGATGCGGTCGCCCTTGGCGTCCTCGCGGTGGTCTATCCAGACGAGGCCGAGGTAAGAGACGAGCATCACGATGAACATCGCAAGTCCGTAGACTTCCGCCTCAACGGCGCTGAACCAGAACGTATCGGAGAACGTGAGGAGGAATCCGGCGACGAGGGCCGCCGTCACGAGGACAATCTTGCGGAAACCGCCGGAGATCTTGCTTGCGAGCGAATCCTTGGAAAGGATCTTCGCGAGGAAATCCCAGGCGAACAGCGACGTGATGAACACGGTCGCCGCGGACGACACCACGGAAATGTAATTGAGCCTCTTCGCAATTTCCTTCACGAACGGCAGCACGATGATCACTGCGCGGGAAAGGAGAACGAAGAAGGGCGTTCCAGGGGGGTGCGGAATGCCGAGCGTATTTGCGCAGGCGACGAATTCGCCGCAGTCCCAGAAGCTCACCGTCGGAGCCATCGTCATTGCATAGGTGATGAACGCCACCACCGCCGCAAAGCCGGCCACGAGGTATTTCAACAGTTTTTCATTGATCGTTTTCAAGGTAGTCTCCTACTCTGCTTGGTTCGATAACATGCCGCGATTTCTCGCGAATTGATTCAATAGTCCATTCACAAAACGGCCGGATTCCTCCGTGCTGTATTTGTTCGCAATCTGCACCGCTTCCTTGAGCGCGACCTTCACGGGAATCTCCTTCTGGTAAAGGAGCTCCGTCATCGCTATCTCGGTGATGAGGCGGTCGAGCTTCGCCATGCGGGAAAGATCCCAGCCTATCGCGAGCTTGTCAATTTCTTCGTCGAGTTCCTTGCGGTGCTCCTGCACCTGGTCCACAAGGCTCATTCCATATTTCTTCATATCGTCCTTGATTTCCTGGCTGTCCAGCACTCCCTGGAGGCAATCGCCGGCGGGGGACGCCGTGATGTCCATCGCGTAGAGAAGCTGCATCGCGAAAACACGGGCGGGTCTTTGGCTTATCGTATTCATTTCAGGTTCTTATAAAGATGAATCATTTGAACGGCGGAAAGCGCGCAATCGGCGCCTTTGTTGCCGCACTTGAGACCGGCGCGGTTCATCGCCTGGTCCACATTGTCCGTCGTAAGGACTCCGAAAAGCACCGGCACCCTGCCTTCGGCGGCGAGGTTCGCAATGCCGGAAGTCACCGCGCTCACCACGGCATCGTAGTGAGACGTCTCGCCGCGGATCACCGCACCGAGCGCGATCACCGCATCGTAATTTCCGGACTCCGCGAACTTGCGGCATACGCCGGGAAGTTCGAAAGCGCCAGGAACATACGCGACGGTGATATCCTCGGGCGCGACGCCCAGGGCTTCGAGTTTCGAGACCGCTCCTTCGAGGAGGGACTTCGTCACGACTTCATTGAATTCCGCGACGGCGATGGCGACTTTCGCACCCTGTCCATCCAGATTCGCTTTCAATTCGTTCACGTTACCGGTCATCGGATTGTCCTTTGTTCAAATCCAGATTGTGGAGCAGGTGTCCCATCTTGTCTTTCTTTGTCTGCAAATAAAAAAGGTTCTTGTCGTTCGGCTCTATCTCGATGGGAACGCGTTCCACGATCTTGAGTCCGAACCCGGAAAGGCCTTCGATCTTCTTCGGATTGTTCGTGAGGAGGCGCATTTCCCGCACGCCGATATCCGCGAGGATCTGCGCGCCTATGCCGTAGCTCCGGAGATCCGGCTTGAACCCGAGCTCGCAGTTCGCCTCGACGGTGTCGAGTCCCTGCTGCTGCAGTTCGTAAGCGCGGAGCTTATTACAAAGCCCGATGCCGCGTCCTTCCTGCCCTCGAAGGTAAAGGAAGACTCCGCCATGTTCGCCGATGAACTTCATCGCGGCGGAAAGCTGCTCACCGCAATCGCAGCGTTTGGAGCCGAAGATATCGCCCGTGAGGCATTCGCTATGGACGCGCACGTAGACGGGCTTCGAGAAATCGGGATTCCCCGCGACCCACGCCACATGCTCCGTATTATCCGTGACGCTGCGGTAGCCGTAGACCTGGAACGTTCCGTATTTGGTCGGAATTATCGGAGACGCGATGCGCTTCACGAGTTTTTCACGGGAAAGCCGGTACGCGATGAGATCGCGGATGGAAATGAGCTTGATTCCAAATTTTTCCACGACCTGTTCAAGCTGCGGAAGGCGCGCCATGGTGCCGTCCGGATTCATGATTTCGATGAGCGCGGCCGCGGGGCGGAGTCCGGCGAGCTTCGCGAGGTCCACTGCCGCTTCGGTGTGACCGGCGCGGCGGAGTACGCCTTCTTCCTGAGCGTACAGGGGAGAAATATGACCGGGGCGTCCGAACGTGCCGGGAACGGACTTCGGATCCGAAAGCGCGAGAATCGTCGCGGCGCGGTCCGCTGCGGAAACGCCCGTGGTGCACCCCTCGATCTTGTCCACCATAATAGTGAACGGTGTCCCGAGGGCGGAGGTATTGTCTTCCGTCTGGCGCGTGAGGCCGAGTTCGCGGCAGCGGGATTTCGGGAGCGGCGCGCAGAGGACTCCGCGGCCTTCCTTGAGCATGAAATTCACCTTATCCGGCGTAATCTTCTCCGCCGCGATAATGAAATCGCCTTCGTTCTCGCGGTCCTCATCATCCACGACGACAAGAAATTTACCTTCGCGGAAATCACTGATGGCGTCTTCGATCTTACTTAGCAAGGTGAGCTTCCTTCATAAAGTTTTCAACATACTTCCCGATCATGTCCACTTCCACGTTCACGAGCGCACCGGGCTTCCACAGGGAAGCGTCCGTCTTCGCAAGCGTTTCGGGAATAAGCGCCACGCGGATATCGCAGCCATTCTTTTCGGCGACGGTGAGGCTTATGCCGTTGAGCGCGACGGAACCGCGGCGGATCACATACTTTGAAAGCTCCGCCGGGATTTCCAGATCCACTTCCTCGCCCGTTTCGCGCGGAGTAGCTTTCAGGACCTTCGCCGTCGAATCCACATGTCCCATCACCAGATGCCCCCCGAGGAGGG
The DNA here is from genome assembly GCA_041667365.1 of Fibrobacteraceae bacterium. GTDB lineage: Bacteria > Fibrobacterota > Fibrobacteria > Fibrobacterales > Fibrobacteraceae > JBAYFD01. The sequence goes on from JBAYFD010000013.1 coordinate 10,098, forward strand.
AGCCCGCGGAACAGGGCAGTTCCAGATTCACGGACGAACCCGCGGAACGTTCCGCGAAAGCAGTGTTCGCGACAGTCTGGCGCACAAGGCAAAACTCGGCGGAATCCGCCGTGCAGGTTTCAACCGTAAGGCACACGCCGTCATTCGCGACGCTATCGCCCCGTTTGCTCTTCGCAAAGAATCCGGGGGCGAGCACGGTCATCGAAAGAGCGTCACCCTCGGGGACGATCGACTGCACTTTGCCTATGGCCTGGACGATACCGGTAAACATAACGCGCCCCAAATTAGAAATTTTCGCCACTTCAAAAAAGAAAAGGCGCCTTGCGGAGCCATTAAAATCAATCGTTATCGAATTTTCCCCAGCCCTTGAACCGCTCTTCCGTGGCCTTTTCTCCCGCTTTCAGGAGATTCCACACGGAAAGTGAACCGGGGAAGCCCTTCCCCGCAGCCCACGGGGCGACCCACAGATCAAGCCTGTTCCATAACTTCGTCTGCAAAACGCATTCCGCAAGGGCGGCGCCCGGTTCCACAAGCAGGCGATGCATCCCTCCGCGCGAAAGCGCATCGAGAACGGTCTGCCAGTTTTCCGTGAAACTTTCACCGGGGAGGATTCTCACATCCGCAAGATCCTTAAGTCCAGGCTGGGCGACTTCAGAATATACGATAGGGCGCAGACCGGAATGGAAAATCTGCCTGTCCGGAGAAAGAATCCGCTTGCCCGAAAACACAATGCGCTGCGGAGAATTTCCGCCGGGAATGTCGCGGGTCGTAAGCAGCGGATCATCAGCATCGAGGGTCGCTCCGCTCACGAGGATCGCATCGGCAGACGCGCGGAGCGCCTGAACATCGGCGTCCGCGGCGGAATCCGTGATCTTCATGCGCAAGCGGTCTTCGCCGGCGATGAAGCCGTCGGAAGTCATCGCGATCTTCAGTTCCACAAAAGTTTTCCCGTTACGCACAAAGTAATCATACGCACGGTAAAAGTCATTGAACCGCCCCGCTTCCACAGGGAATTCCTCTTCAAGGCAAACGACGCGAATGCCGGCGTCCTCCAGAATCTTGCGGCTCTTGCCGCGCACCACCGGATTCATGTCCCCGTGCGCATAGCACACAAAAGCGATTCCCGCATCGATGATCGCCGAAGTGCAGGGCGGAGTGAGTCCATAATGACAGCAAGGCTCGAGCGACACATAAAGTTCCGCGCCGCGGGCCTTTTCGCCGGCATCGCGGAGCGCCATGATTTCAGCGTGCGCGCCGCCCACTTTCTGCGTGTGCCCGCGTCCGATGACGACACCATCGCGGGCGATGATCGCACCCACCGGCGGATTCGGACGGCTCACGCCGACCGCCTTGCGGGCTTCTTCCATTATTTCGTCAAGGTAACGGGCCATTTATTTTGCACGGGGGAGAACTGCGGAGGGTGGAGCGGCGAGGAAGCCGCCATCGACACTATAGGCATCAAAGCCTTTGGAAATGAGGAAATCCGAGGCAGCAGCACTGCGACGCCCGGAACGGCAATAGACGAGGAGTTTCTTTTTCTTCGGAAGTTCCGTATACCGCTTTTCCAATTCCGGCAGAGCGATAAGGGTCGCCCCGGCGACATAGCCTTCCGCCCATTCGTTCGGATTGCGCACATCGAGGAACACCGCCCCGGCCTTGTGCATCTCAATCGCCTTATCCCACTGAATGACGGGATGCGACGGTGTGTCATTCCCGGCAGCGAATGCTACCGAAGCAAATAAAACCGATGCGAGCAACAGAATTTTTTTGACGAACATATGATCTCCTGAAACTTTATCGGTAAAATATAAAATCAGGCAAGCACCCGTTTCAGCGCATCCTGCGAAATGGCCGTATAAGTGCCCATAACGCCGCAGAACTGTCCGTCATCCTGATTCATCGCCGACAAATTATAAAGGGAAAGTCCCGTAGTGCCGTCCGCCTTGTTCCAGAGCACCAGTTTTCCAGAAACGTTCTGCCCGCTTTCGAACAGCGTCAGCAACTCCGGGCGGTACGGTTCCCATCCCTTCGCCGCCTTCGCTATTTCCGCTTCCTGCTTTCCCGTGATGAACTTGGGGGCGAGGAAGCCCATGTCCATCGCAAACGCTGCGTTGCAGCCCAGGAACATCTTGTTCTGATCCATCCAGAACACGCGCACGCTAGGAAGCGAAAGGAGAAAATTCGTAATCAACTCACAATTCTTCTGCGAACCCGGGTCCGAGACCGTGCTCATAAAAATGCGGTGCGTAACGCCGGCGAGGAAAAGCCTGCCAAACTTATCTTTATAAAGCGTACTGCGCATCCGGCTCCAGACGAGGGAACCGTCGGCATTGCGGACGCGGATGTTGTTCTCTTCCGGCTTATCGCGCGTCTCCTTGGATTCCCTGAGATCCTTGATGCGGCGGTTAATCATCGCCCGGCACATGGCAATGTCTTCCGCGGGAAAGATATCTTCCGAGTTCAGTATGGAACCGGCAGGGCGGGAATCCACGCCGGTATGCTCATAGGAAATCTCGCTCAAGAACGTAATCTTGCGGGTCTCGATATCCAATTGCCAGGCGACATCGAACGTGTTCTGCAGCAGAAGGGAATAGCGATCCTCCGCCAGCCGGAGTTTCTCGCGCGCATCCACCAGATCATTGATGTCATAAGTATAACAGATGAGCTGATCGTTCCCCTTCACATCCTTAACGAGAATCGCGCTCGTTTTCGTCCACTGCCAGTTGGATGACGCGGTGCGGAGCCGCGCAAAAATTCCTTCATAGTGTCTTTGAGATGCATTTTCCTGAATGATCCCCTGGATGATCGCATAATCGTCAGGATGCACCATCTCCTGCATGGTGTGCCCGATATACATCTGAGGTTCGAGGCCACAGAGGCGTTCCGCGCCGGCGGACACCTGCAGATACTTAAGTCCCGGAAAAGTGAGGGCGGAAATCAGATACGGGCACCCATTCACCGTCTGCCGGCAGATCGCGGACTCTTTTTTCTCATTCCGCAAAGAAACGCCCAGATAAACGGCATACACCGCAAGCACGGCACTCAACAAGATGAAAGCTATAAGCATACAGAGCCACCCTTCTCAATTCATCCGGCAAAAAAAATCCGGATGCCACCACCATACACCGATGTAACTCAAATATAAGCAAAAGCCATCGCAACTCCTGATTTCACTGGTGTCTTTTGAACAAAAACTCTGCATTTTTAAAAGCGACGCCCCCCGGAGTCCGGTAATACCCGGCGCCCGCGGAAAAAAGGTCAGCGCCGACGGAAAAACTTACCGCGACGCCCGGCCCCGGGAACAAATATGCATTCCGCACCGAAACCGCGCCGAAGCGCGCCCCGAAGCCGACATGCAGGAATTTCCGCCCATCCCGGAACGCCGCCTCGGAATACAAAAGGTACGACTCCGGAATTTCCCAGTGCGCGCCAAAAGAAAAAGCATCGCCTTCGCCATATACGCGCGACCCGATTGCCGATGCCGAAAAGCCGCCGCCCAAAAAAGCAAGAGCGCCGAGGCGGGTCGTCTGCCGCGACCACGAACTCACGCCGGGAACGTAGCTCACCGAAAGTCCGTGCCCCACGCCGAGCGTGAACCGGTCCAGGAACGTCACCGCGAACTCCGCAGAGCCCCCTGCGCTCCGGTACACGGAATCGAGGGACGCCCAGGAGAACAGCGCCCCCGCACGGTAGCGCGCGTTCCCCCACTCCGCGGAAAGCGCATAGTCCCGCAATGCGACACCGCCGGAAGGTTCCTCCCACGAAGCGCGGACGCCGAGCCCTTCCGCAAGCCGCGCGGGGGAACTTCCACAATCCGGGAAGCCGCGCGGAAGAGTCGCACCGATACCGGCGGAACAAACTTGCGCACAGGCAAGCGACGGAGCGATGAGCAGTAGATACAAACTAAGGGCGAAGAATGACGCCGATGAGTTTTTCATAACGGCCCTCCGAAAAGCGCAAAAAGTTCGGGCCAGGCATGCCCTTTGACGCAAGCGGCACTTCCACCCACGCATCCCCTTCGCCGGCCTTCAGATCCGAATGCCACAGAAGGATTCCGCTCCCGGAAAGGAGTTCCACGCGCACCGGAGCGTCCGAAACGGCGCTCACCATCAGCGGAACCCTGCCCGAACGCGATACCACGCGGGAATTCCATTTCGGCACGAACGGAAGCGCGCCCGTCGCCGCGTGCGCCGCGTTCAGGCTCGCCGGAGTCTGGAACCCCGGACTGTTCTCCGCACGGCGCGTCTTCGCGCCGAAGCCGTCCGGGCAAGCGGGCACGAAACCCGCCGGCTTTCCCCACGCCACGGAATCGAGCCTCACGTTCTTTAAACACAAAAGAAGCGTATCCGCGGAATTTTTCAGATATCCGAAGTTCGCCTTCGCGACACGCGCATCGTTGAAACCGAGCCATTCCCGGAACGCCGCAGTATCTTTCGCAAGCACAAGCGTGCCGCGGGGTTCAAGGGAATCCGCCGGCAGGGCGACGACCGTTCCGCGCCCGCAGAAGTTCAGGCCCGCGAGGGGAAATGGACGCGCACCCGCATTGTAGATCTCCACCCACTCCGGTACAGGTTCCGCGGGGCATGGGTGAATTTCCGTAAAGAAGACAGGCGACGCACCGGGAACGGCGAGCAGCGTATCAAGGGTATCGTTCAAAGGATAATCGTCCCGCTCAAGCGTGACTTTCAAGACGGCGGCATCCGCGCGCGCAAACGAGACATCCGTCTCCCCGCGCAGAAGGATCGGCTCCACGGACGCGCCCTTCAGAATATCCAACGGAGTGAAAACGACCGAAGCGCGCGCGGAATCGCACCCCGGAAGCGCAAGGCGCACGTTCCACCCACCCGGCGCAAGCTCCGCGCGCACAAGCTCCGCGCGGCAGTCCCGCACCTCCTTTTCAAAATCCGGATTCGCGTAACCGGGCGTAGGTTCCGCAAGCGACCACGAGGAATCCGAATCCGAGCGCTGGAGCGACATCCCCACCTTTGGCACAGGAACTAGCGCGGAATCGACGCACGTTCCATACATGAGCCGGAAGCGGCTTTCCCTGGAATTCGGGAGCGCCGGTCCGGAAAGAAGGCCGCAGGCAAGCTCCGGAAAATCCGGGCATGCGAGGGTATCGCGGTGAACGAGCAGACGCGACTTCCCCGCCGCCGGGATGTACGTATAAATTAATTTATCTTCGAAAAACACAGAAAGAGTGTCATTTTTCAATGAATCCGGCGCAAGGCGGACTTCGATGAATTCGCCCTTAGAATCCTCCACCTCCGAAGGATCCGGAAAAATTTCAGTGAAAAACGGACACCCTGCGAGCGCAAGCCCGCAAAGGCCGGAAAGAGACATAACTCCTCAGGCGCGAATTCTTTTATTGAATCGCGCGGTCGTCAGGGAGAATGTATTGAAGCGGATTCACTGCACGGTCGTCGTGCCACACCTCGTAATGCAAGTGCGCCCCGGTAGAGAGGCCCGTGTTTCCAATGTAACCAATAAGTCCGTAACGTTTCACGAACTGCCCCTGCTTAATGGCGAACGCCTGCAGGTGCGCGAATTTTGTGACAAGACCGTTGCCGTGACGGATCACGATGTAATTGCCATAGGAGCCATTGTACACCGCGGTTTCCACAAAGCCGTCCGCGGTAGCGTACACCGGTGTCCATCGGCTGTTCGCGATATCAATGCCGTAATGCATCTTTCCCAGTTCGCCCGTGACCGGATGAACGCGGCGGCCGAACGGAGAGGTATAAGTGCCCGAAACCGGCGCGACCGAAGGAACATTGCGGAAGCGGGAATACTGCTGATTCATGTACGCGGTCACTTCGCCGAGGGCGGCGCGGCTGCGGTTAATGCGGATACTCATCAGGTCCGAACGTTCATCCAGCGAAGTCGCGGCCGCGAGAAGCGGGAACGTCGCATAGCGGAGCTGCGTCAAGGTATCTACGGTGCCGCCCGTGCCAAGTTCCCCCTGCGAGGAGACATCCGCTTCCAGACCGAACTGCTGGTAAAGGAGCGTTTCGTCGTGGACGAATTTATCAAGGGAAGAATCGACCCTGGCGAGCTTCACCTGTTCCTTTTTAAGGCTCGTCTGCAGGGAACGCCGCTCTTCGAGCGCCTTCCCCATCAGATGATCGTAAGAGAACAGCACCCCCGCCTGCAGCACCAGCAGAACAAGGCCGAGCTTCACCACCTTCTTGAAATATTTCCACACGAGGAGCGTAGCGACAGGCAGGCGCAGCGAGCATGAACTCGACGAATTCTCCAGATGAATGGTGGCTTTAAAAAAACGCACGGTGGCGAATGTAGTAAAAAGCGCTTGCAATACAACCCTGGCAACCTTTCATTTTTAAACCAATTCCGCGAAGAAGGACTACTCATTTGTTCAGAGCCTTGCGAAATTTTTAAAATAACAAGGTTGCCTTTATGCGCCTA
>JBAYFD010000014.1:0-15946 GCA_041667365.1 Fibrobacteraceae bacterium
GCGGATCTTTATTACAAGCAGGAGAACTGGCCCAAGGCACGGGAGCATTACGTCGCGAAGGAAATCGCGGAGCTTCCCGTTGAAAACCGCTATGTTGCCGCGCAGAATGCCGCGGAATGCCTTGCGAATGAGGAACAGTACGCCGATGCCGCTGGGGAATATAAAGCGATGGCGGACAATAAGGAATATAAGGATCATCTGCAGGACGTCGTCGTGCGCGAAGCGGAACTCTACCTCCTCGCGGACAACTGGACGGACGGCGAAAGGCTTCTGCATAAAGTAACGGCGGATTATCCGCGCTCTGAAACCAGTGCCCGCGGCTATTATGACCTCGGGGATTTTTCGCAGACGCAGAAAAAAGATTATCCGGTAGCGATGTCTTATTATGACAGCAGCTTTACGTCGCGCCCGTCAAGTTCCTGGGGCCGCAATAGCCGGGAACGCCGCGATGCCCTTAAACGGCTGCTCATGCTCCGGCAAGTGAACGCTTCGGACACGGATATGACCGTTCCCGGACGCTCCCAGTTCTTCGCCACGGATTTTCAGATTGCGGAATTGTTCCTTTTCAAGCTCTCTGAAAAGGACAGCGCCATCGTCAAGCTGGATTCGATCATCGCGAATTCCCCGGATACGAACCTCGTGATGCGTGCCGCTTATGCGCGGGCGTTTATTTATGATGAATTCAAGGGCGACCAGGATACCGCCGGGAAACTTTACAAGGAAATCATCGAAAAGTATCCGACCTCCGAATATGCGAAGCAGGCGCAGGTGAACCTCGGTATGCGCGTCACGGTAAAGACCCGCGAAGATGAGGCGCACGAACGTTACCTCTCCGCGGAAAGTCTCTGGGTCGCCGCGCAGGACGTTCCCGTCGAGGAAATGTCCCTGGTGGATTCCGCTTATGCGAAAGCGCTCCGCGCTTATGATTCCATCGCGATGACGTACCCAGGAACACGCGCCGGAATACAGTCCCTGTTCATGAAAGCGGTGATTTTCGAGATGACACCTTCGGGCCGTGACAGCGCGACCACCCTATACAAGCAGCTCCGCTCGGATTATGGCAATACGCCCTGGGGCGCGGAAGCGGCGCGGCTGCTGGAACCCCGCCTGACCATTACGGACGAATCCCTCGACCGTATGCGCAAACGCGTGGAGCAGAACACGGAATACGTGGACAAGCTTTCCAAGCAATATGAGGATAGTTTCAAAAAACAGACGGACCCGAACAAGCCGGAAATTAAGTCCGACAAGGACGAAGTCCTTGAAAACAGCTACGACAGCATGTACGATTTTCAGTAATTGACACATTTTGTCATTTTTATTTTATATATTTGCTCACATGAGCAGTCAACAAATCTATCATATTAAGCATCGCACTTCCGGCACTCCGGAAGCTCTCTACACAAACATCTTCTCCGCGGATTCGGGCTTTTCAGTGTTCCGCCGCAGGATCGAGGCCGCCGTTCAGGAATGCGGAGGCTCCGTCGATGATCTTGAAAAGGAAACTCTTTACGATTATTACCGGAGCGGTGAAAGTGAAACGTTCGTGCTCGCCGCGCTCGGCTGTGACGAATCGTTCAACTGAATTCCACCCACGGACTTTTGCCGCGGCTTATTTTGCGCGGTATTCGACGAAACGGATGTTCCCGCAGAAATCCTTGAGCGCTCCGGTCCATTCGAGCCACGGATAGTTCACGGCTTCCGCCTTGAGCGTGTCCGCCTGTTCGGATCCGATTTCCAGAAGCACCGGGCTTCCGGCTTCAAGCCTGTCCGCCGTCTGCTTCAGAAGGTTGCGGATGATTGCGAGCCCGTCCGTGCCGCCGAAAAGAGCGAGCGACGGATCAAAGTCCCGCACCTCGCGCTGAAGCCTTTCCTTTTCGGAATCGGGAATGTACGGAGGGTTAGAGACGATGGCCTGGAGCTTGCGTTCCGCAGGAATTGCCGCGAGCAGGTCGCCTTCGTAAAAAGTGATTTGTGCGGAGTTCTTTTCCGCGTTTTCGCGTGCGAGTGCGAGTGCATCTCTGGAAATGTCCGTCGCGATGACTTCCGTGCCCGGAATTTCCTTGGCGGTGGCGATGGCGATCGCTCCCGTGCCTGTGCCGATGTCCGCGACAAGAGTCTTTTCCCTGCCTGCGAGGCGTTCTTTGAGGAGATCCACCAGGGATTCCGTTTCGGGGCGCGGGATGAGCGCGCGCCGGTCGCAGAGAATTTCATGCCCGCGGAAACTCGTGCTGCCGATGATGTGCTGCAACGGTTCACGGTTCGCGCGTCGTGCGACTAGCGGGCGGAGCGCGTCAAGTTCTCCGGCGGTGAGCGGTCTGTCGAAATTCAGGTACAGGTCCATGCGCTTCATCTTGAGCCCGTGTGCGAGGATATACTGCGCATCGAGGCGCGCGTCAGGAACGCCTTTCTTTTGGAAGAATTCCATCGTCTTGTTCAGAATTTCGAGGACGGTGTTCATTGTTCCTCCACGGCGAACTTGCCGAGTTTTTCTTGCGCGTTTGCCATCTGGAGCGCATCGATGATCTGCTGAATGTCGCCCGTCATGATTTTGTCGAGGCTGTAGATGGTGAGGCCGATGCGGTGGTCCGTCAGGCGGTTCTGCGGAAAGTTGTACGTACGGATTTTCGCGGAGCGGTCGCCCGTGCCGACGAGCGCTTTGCGGCTTGCCGCTTCGGACTGTTCCTTTTTGGAAATCGCTTCGTCGAGGAGCTTGGAACGCAGCATCTGCATCGCCTTATGGCGGTTCTTGAGCTGGCTCCGCTCTTCCTGGCAGCTCACCACGACGCCCGTCGGAATATGGGTGAGGCGCACTGCGGAATCGGTCTTGTTGATGTACTGGCCGCCCGCGCCGCTGGAACGGTAGGTGTCCATGTGAATGTCGGATTCGCGGATCTCCACGTCCACTTCGTCCGCTTCGGGGAGAATCGCGACGGTCGCCGCGGATGTGTGTACGCGGCCCTGCGTCTCCGTTTCGGGAACGCGTTGCACGCGGTGAACTCCGCTTTCGAATTTCAGCGTGCCGTAGACGCTTTCGCCTTCGATGAACACGCGGATTTCCTTGTAGCCGCCGACGGACCCTTCGGACGCGTCCTGAACGGTCATCTTCCAGCCCATCCTGTCGCAGTAGCCGCGGTACATTTTAAAGAGGTCGCCCGCGAAGAGCGCTGATTCGTCGCCGCCCGTGCCGCCGCGGATTTCAAGAGTCGCATTGCGGAAGTCCCAGGGATCCTTCGGCACCATCAGAATCTGGAGTTCGGAGGTCATTGCCCCGATTTTCTTTTCGAGAGGCGGAATTTCTTCCTTGGCGCAGGTGAACAGTTCCGCATCGGAACCCGTGAGCGCTTTTTTCCATTCCTCAAGGTCATTCACGAGGCTCACATATTCGCGCGCCTTGAGCGCCGCCTTTTCGAGCCCCTTGAACTCTTTATGAATCTTGTTGAACTTTTCGGAATCGGAGGCGACTTCCGGCCGCGCAAGTTCCGCTTCCAGTTCTTCGTATTTCTCGATGAGTCTTATCGCGTTGTCTTTCATTCGCGCGCAAAACTAGAAAAAGCAATCGTTTGTCATTGCCGGTGACATTGCTTTTAGCCGCGGCACGGTCATCGTCACTGCGCAGCCTCCGCCTGTCATTGCGAGGAAGCGCAGCGGACGAAGCGATCCAGGTCTTGCGATGACGACGACTATCCAGAATTCTACTTCTTTTTCCCGCGGCTCATCCAGCTGAGCATGAGGTTCTGCCATATCACGTAAAATACAGGGCAGAGCGCGGCGACGGAGTCTGCGTAAGCCTGTGCAATCCAGATCACAAGCATCGTGTTTTTTTGTCCCATGCTCTGGGATCCCTCGATCGGGTACCGTTTGCGGTCGAAAAACCAGCCGAGGAAAAAAAGAAGCAGGCAGAGCGCCGCCGAAAGAACGAGTTCTTTTTGAAAGATTCCGGAATCCCATAGTCGCTGGGGTCCCATCAAGCGGATGTCGAAACTTGCTCGGCTGATGATGATGAACACACTGAAGCACCAGATGTATAGAGTGTATTTCTGAAATTTCGCGACTTTGTCCGCTGCCTCGGGGTAGAATGCACGGAGCCCGAATGCTATCGCGAGCGGAATGGAAATGATGGGCTGAATGGAATTGAAAATGCGTTTCGTCATTTCAACGTATTGCCCGGAATTCCCGGTGAAATATCCAAAGATGAGGGGGATGGTGAAACAGGCGATGATGTGCCCGGCAATCAGGATTTTGAGCGCGAGCACGGAGTTCCCGCCGAGAATTTTCGTCATTGCCGGCGCAGCGTTCGCCGGGGGTGCGAGGCATACGATGAGCCCGCCAAGCAAAAGCTCCTTGGGAATGCCGAAAGAATGATAGGCACCGATGAGAACGGCGCACAGTGCAAGACTCGTGAGGAAAGCATGTCCTTCGATTCGGAACGTATTTCCATGTTCCTGCGATGGAATTTTTTCGATGAAAGTAAGAATCATCATCAGGCCGATGCAGAGTGGCTGGATTGCTGAAAGAAAGTGCGCCTGGGGCAGGAAGATTCCGAGCAGAATCGCGGCAGGCATAATTATTGCGCGTTTGTTTCCCATACGGCATCCAAACCTAGTAAAATGAATCGTACTCTTTTTCTACATTTGGCGCATGCTCAGAAGCCGATATACTAATTACGCCCTTTCGGAAATCATCGAAAAGCGTAAACCGAAAAGCCCGATGGGACAAGTGCTGTTCGGTTATGTTCTTTTGATCCTTATAGGGACGATTCTCCTGAGTCTTCCGTTCTCGCTTAAAAACGGCCCGATCACTGCGATTGATGCACTGTTCACGGTTACTTCCGCTGTGTGCGTCACCGGACTTTCCGTACTGGATCTCGGCACCGTATTCAGCAGCACCGGCCTTTGGATCATAGTTGGGCTGATGGAAATAGGCGGTCTTGGCGTGATGACTTTTTCGACGGCGATCATCCTCATTGCGGGAATGCAGCCCGGTTTCAGCCAGCAGCTGGTCTTTCAGGATAATTTTTCGCAGGACGGTCGCGTGAGCCCTTCTAAAATTCTCTGGGCGGTGATTCCGTTTACGCTCGTGCTTCAGGGAATCGGCATCGCGGTTTATTTTTGGCAGTTCGGCTTTCTCGGTATTTCCGACCGCATACTTTATTCCGTGTTCCATGCCGTGAGCGCTTTTTGTAACGTCGGATTCAGTCCATGGGCCGATTCCCTTTGCCGGTTCCAGTTCAATCCGGTGATAAATATCATGACATGCATTCTGGTTATCGCGGGCGGATTCGGCTTCCTTTCCGTTTCCGAAATATGGAACGCCTTCAGTTTCAAGAACAAATCAGCGGTCCGTAAATTCTCCCTCCATACGAAAATAGCATTTGTCTGCACGTTCGGGCTGATTGCCTTTGGCGCCGTCGGCATGCTCCTTCTGGAATGGAACAACGCCTCCATGGGATCGTCCGTCTGGCAAAAAATCATGTCTTCGTTCTTCATGTCCATTTCATCGCGCACTGCGGGCTTTAATACGCTGAATCTGTCTTCCTTGAGTGCGAGTTCCATTTTCCTCGTGCTCGTTTTTATGTTCATCGGCACGAACCCCGGCAGCTGCGGCGGCGGTCTCAAAACAACGACGACTGCGGTCATTGCGCTCCTCGGCTTTAACAGGTTGCTCGGACGTCAGAAAACGCAGGTGATGGGCCGCACCATTCCGGAAGAAACGGTGGACAAAGCCGTGCATCTTTTCATTATCGGCGTTTTTATCGTTGTCCTGAGCACAGCGCTTCTTCTTATCACGGAGTTCCACGGAAGGCCGTATGGTGCGGCCGGGTCGGTTCCTTTCCTCCGTGTCCTTTTCGAAGTCGTGAGCGCTTATGCGACTTGCGGACTTTCGATGGGCATCACTCCGGAACTGAGCGGCGCGGGGCGCGTCATTCTCTGCGGAGTAATGTTCGTCGGGCGAGTCGGACCGCTTTTCCTTGTTTCCGCAATCGCTAAAAAACAGGATTCCGGAACCCGGTACGCGGAAGAGAACATCATGGTCGGGTAACCTCTTTTCTATATTAGAATCATGGCAGCGAAACATTTTGTAGTCATCGGTCTCGGAAACACCGGGACGTTTCTTGCGAAACATCTTACGGTTCTCGGACACGATGTCCTCGCCGTGGACAAAGATCCTTCGAAAATACAGGACATCACGCCGTTCGTCGCCCAGGCTGTTATTGCGGACGGCACCCGCAAACAGCAGATAGTGAACCTTCCCCTTCTCAAGGCGGACGGAGTCGTCTGCTGCATCGGGCAGGACCTGGAAGCGTCGCTTCTCACGATCCTGAATCTCAAGGAAGTCGGAGTCAAACACATCATCGCCAAAAGTTCGAGCGCGGCGCACACGAGCATTCTTGAAAAGCTCGGCGTCACGGACATTTTCCACCCGGAACGCGACATGGCCATCGCCCTCGCGGAACGCATGAACCGTCCGAATATGCTCGACTTCCTGCCGTTCATGGACGGATTCTCCATCATCGAACTGGTCTGTCCCGCGAAGTTCGTAGGGCAGACGCTCAAGGACCTTTCGCTTACGCACAAATACGGCGTACAGGTCATCGCGATCCGCGATCCGCTGCAGCCTGCGCCCAAGATCGGAAACCTCGCCGATTACGTCCTTCAGGAAAACGATGTGCTCTTCCTCATCGGCCCGAACGACGTCCTCGACACGCTTAGCAACACGAAATAACGCAGCGGCGAATGCTTGCCTGTGCGGAACCCAGAAGAACGATGGATGCATACCATCGTCTTTTTTAATCCCGTCCGCTGACAATTTTTGACAAATCAATATTCTATATTCAGAATATGATTTATCTGAAATTCGCCGCCGATATGGACGCCCTTTTCGGGGATGCCGCCGCCGCTCTGCGCAATGCGTGGAAGGATCCTTTCAATTCCCCCGTCATACTTTTTCCGGAATCCAAGGTGGAACAATGGTTCCGCCTGCGGGCATTGCGGAAGGACGCTCCTTTTCAGGACGTGCTTGCGAATCTGGAAACGGTGTCCCTCGACAAGTTCCTGTGGAAATCGCTCAAACCCGCGGAAAATGAAAAGCGCCTGTCCGCGGAAATGCTTCAGAATGTGATCGAAGCCTGGCTCGTGTCCAAAGACGCATCCGGCTCGGAAAACCTCTATTCCCTCGGCGCGGCCGTCTCCGGATTTCTCACGGGAAGTAAAACGGAAACGGATCGTTCTTCGGTGGACGCCGCGAAACTTTTTGATTTTTCTAACACGCTCGCCGGCTTGTTCATGGAATATGAAACGAGCCGCCCCGCCGGTTTTTTGAATTTCGCGGATAGCGACAAATTCAAGCCGGATGGCATTCTCGCTTACTGGAAGCAGGGAAATCTTCGCGATTTCTTTTCCACCGGCAAAAAGACGCTCGAAAAGGAACAGTGGCAGAAAACACTTTATTCCCGGATATTCCATACGGACGCGGACGGGACATCCGTACTTTCCCGCGCATTCCGGAAGGCCGGGGACGGAACCGTTGAATATCTGACGCTCCCTTATCTTTTCGCGAAGAACAAGGCGAATCTCAAAGATCTTCAGGAAAAGAAAATATTTTTCTTCGGTCTCTCCGGCATGGGACAGTTCTACCGCGTCATCATCCAGGAAATGTCGAAGTATGCGGAAATACACGCCTACATCCAGAACCCCTGCGCGGAATTCTGGGAAGACGTGCAGCCCAGGGTCCGCAATGAATGGAGGTGGGAGAAGAAAAATGCCCCTGCGAAAATCGCCTGGGTCGCGGACAACGATGACGGTAGCGAAGCCGGACTTGCGGACAATGAAAACGCGCTCCTCCGGGACTGGGGCAGGAGCGGCCGCGAAAACATCCGCCTCTGGTGTCTCGCCGCGGATTACGCCTTTGAATTCAAGGGAAACGATCCCGGAAATGATACTTTGCTACATTCCGTACAGAGCGCGATTTTCCGCCGGCTCGGGAAGCCCGAAGCTTCTGCGCTGAATGACGGCTCGCTCACGCTCACCGCCGCTCCCACGCGCCTCCGCGAAGTGGAATCGTTGCACACGAAGGTCTGCAAACTGCTTGAAAACGGAGCGCGCCTAGATGAAATTCTTGTCCTTTCGCCGGTGCTCGACGATTACCGCGTCGCGATAGAACAGGTATTCAATCATGTTCCGCACGATAGTCCCTTCTATATTCCGTACACGATCGCGGATTCTCCGGAAAAGGAATCGTTCACGGCGTCTGCGCTGAATATCCTTCTGCGCATCCGTTCCGAAAAGAATCTCAGCCGCCCGGATTTTTTTGACCTCGTCAAGAATCCCGTGGTGCAGGCTGTGCGCGGCATTACGCCTTCGCAGGTCGCCGACTGGGAGACCTGGGTTTCGGACATGAACGTCTACCGCGATGTCTCCGACAGCGATGGGAAGAAGAGCCCGCATGGCTGGACGTTCGGCGTCCGCCGCATGGTTCTCGCACGCCTGATGGACAGGCCTTATGACCTGGGCGAAGATACATACCATCCGTATTCGGATCTTGAAAGCGGCAATGACGCGGGCCTCGGAAAATTTCTCGCCTGTATCGATTCCCTTGAAAAATGGGCATCCGCCGGGGATTCCGTTTCAGAATCGTCCATCGCGGATACGGAAAACTTCTTGAATGAATGGCTGAACTCCAGGCTGAACTTCCTGGAAAGCAAAGCGGTCCGCACTATGCTGGATGCGCTTCAGAATCTGCGCTGGCAGTTCCGCGCGGGGCGTGCCGACGTGAATTTCAGCGAAGCCGCGTTCGCGCTCGGTTCCGCGCTCGGGAATATCAAGACGGGCAACGGAAATCTTTTTACCGGCGGACTGTCGTTCATGAAACTTGCGATGAACCGCTCGCTTCCGATACGCTATGCTTTTATCCTTGGAATGGGCGCTAAGGAATTTCCGGGCAGCAATCCGGAAAACACACTCGACCTGCGCCTTTTCGCCGCGCGCTGGCCCGGCGATGACCGCACGATCGATAAAAACCGTTACACCTTCCTGTGCCAGCTCGTGAATGCGAAGGACGGGCTTTTCCTGAGCTACGTGAACAAGAATCTGCAAAAGGACGAAGACCTCGTCTGCTCCGGCATCGTACGCGACCTGCAGAATTTCATCGCACTTTCGGACAAGGCGTCCGGGGCGAATTTCACGGAAGAAATCGTTCCGCTGGATGAAACGCGTCCGTGGAATGAACTTTATACGAAACGGGCTCTCCGCGGCAAACGGCAGAATGCGGCGGTCCCGGAAGATAAAACAGAACCGGACGGTTTCCGGGAAACGGAATTCCCGGATAGCGGTAAAATGTCATCGGCGCCGGATAAAATCCCGGAGCGCATTTATGGTTGGCAGCTAAAGAAGTTCCTTCAGAATCCGTTTGAATTTCAGGTGACGGAAGCGCTCGATTTGCCGGAAGATGAAGCCGATGCGACGATCGATGCTTTTGAGCCTGTCGCCGTTGACGGTTTGCAGCTTCACTCGCTCAACCGGGAACTTTTTGCCGAGCTCGGCAAAAAGATCGGACAGACGGGTTTAAATGACGAAGAAGTACATGCTTTGTTCAAGGACTTGCGCGCCAAGGGAGATTTGCCGGATGCCCTTTTCGGTAGGGCTGCGGAAGCGCAGGCGAAGAAGATTCTTGATGCACAGATAAGTAATTTTAATGCCTGCGGGCTTGATTTCAGAAAATTTGAAGCGAAGGCATCGTTCCAGTATCAGTACGGGACGTCGACGCTCACGGCGGAATCGGACTGGTCGCAAAAGGTTTCCGATAGTGAATGGCAGCTCTTCAATGTCTGCTCCGGGAAAGCCCGCACGGATCATTATTTGCAATCATTTATCTGTAGCCTTGCCATTGCTGCGCAGGCTTCCCATGAGGTGCATTTTACTTTGTATGTCATTCCGGGCGTGGCGCAGAAAGACCCGGTAAAACCGAAGACATATTCCATTTCTCCAGAAGATGGAAGGAAACGGTTGAATGAAATTATCAAGCTCTGCTTCGTAGATCATTACCGCAAGCTTGTCCCGCTGAATTTTGTCGCAGATACAGATGTGACTTTGGCAAACATGGAATTAGACGATTACATCGAGGAATATTGGAAAAACGCATTTTCCGCAAGAGAGTATTTCGGTGATGAAGAACTCGGGTTCGTTGACAACGAACATTTCATCAGTGAGGTGCAGACGGCCCGTGATTTGCTGCAAAAGCTTTTGAATGAGTTACTGGATGACTCCGAAACGACGGAGAACGCGCCTTCGGCAAAGACAAAGACGAAAAAGAACAGGCCCGCGGTCAAGGGGGCGGAAAAATGAGTGAAATGAAAGCGGAATTCAATATTTTGAATTTTGATCCATCGTTCAACGCCTATATCGAAGCGTCCGCGGGCACGGGCAAGACGTATACCATTCAGCGCATCGTCACGAAGCTCATCGGCATGGGGACGGCCCGCCTTCCGGAAATACTGCTCGTCACCTATACGGACAAGGCAACCGGGGAACTCAAGGACCGTATCCGTAAAATTCTGGAAACGGCGGTCGGCGGCGGCGAAGGGAGCAAATCCCTGTTCAAGGAAGTGTTCGGCCGTGAGAAAGCGACCGCCAAGGAACTATCCTGCTTCCGCAGTGCGCTTTCGGATGTCGATCTCGCTTCTATTTATACGATTCATTCTTTTTGTGAACGGGTCATTTCTTCTTTCGCGTTCGAAACAAATTCGGCCCTCACCCTTGCGCAGACTTCCGATGACGCCGTGAAGGCGCTTGTGGAAAAGGCGTGCCGCGATGAATGGCCGAAGGATGAAAAATTTCAGAAGATCATTGCCGGGGACGCGGATGTAGGGAAGGTCCTCAAAAAGGTGACGGCGGCTATTCAGAAATATATCCCGGAAACGACGGGGCTGGAAGTTTTTTCTCCTGAGGAAGCCGCGCTGTTTTCGGAGAAGGAAATCTCGGAATTTGCCTTTGCTGTAGGTGTGGAAAAGAAAGAGACCGTGCTATTTAAAAAATATTTGGAAGATTTAAAATCGCACGCGAAAAATGTTGATGACGATAGATTTTCAAAAAAGCTTTTGAATTTTGTCGATAACTTGGAAAACTGGGATGCGACGGAAGAATTGTGCGCTGGCAGTGCCAAAGCATTCTTTGATACTGCAGACGGCTATGCATGCATCCGTGATGCCTGCCGCTTTTTCAGGCTGGCGAAGGCAATCGCTAAAGATGCGAAGTATATGCAGCGGATATTCGTTGTGGGTGAAGTCAAACGCCTTTATGCGGAATGGCAGGAATACAAGCGGGCGAATAAGCAGCAGACGTTCAGCGACATGATACTGAATGTTTATAACCGCGTGAACGGAATGCCGGATTCCCCGCTTAGCGTGGCTATCCGCGGCAAGTACAAATTTGCGGTCATCGATGAATTTCAGGACACGAACCTGCTCCAGTGGGGAATATTCAGTACCGTGTTCCTGAATCAGAAAGACAATCATATCTTTGTCGTCGGTGACCCCAAACAATCCATCTATTCTTTTCAGGGCGCGAATGTCGAAGTCTACCGCAGGGCAATCGCCGAAATCGGCACCGGCTATTCTCTCAAGACAAATTATCGTTCGTCCCCTGCAATGATCAATGCCTGCAATACGCTTTTCGCAAATGAAAATTACGCGAAATCCAAGGAATCCGTGGAAGCGGATTTCGGCGGTGCGTTCCCGTGTTCGGGGACGCCGGACAGCGCTCCTGCCGCCGCGACACTGAACGGTTCTTCTTTCGCTCCTGTATGGCTCTCCGCTCCTGAAATCGATCCTGTGAATTTTGCGCGTTTCGCCATCGGACAGCTCGCCGGCTTCTTTAAGCTTAAGTCCGGCAAAACGGCAATGCAGCTTCCAGATAAGGATGGAAATCTGCGGAACATCCGTTATTCCGATATCGCCGTTCTCACCAAGAGCCGTTCGGAAATGGCTGCGGTGGAACGGGAACTCGGCGACGCGGGCATTCCGTTCCTGCGCTATAAGGACGATGCGCTTTTCAGCGGTAGGGAATGCGCCCATTGGTCCGCTCTCCTGCGCGCCATAGACACTTTAGATAATTCGCTCCGCAATCAGCGCGTGATCCGTGCCGCGCTCCTCACTCTGTTCCTCCGGGATTCCGCGGAAGACCCGCAGGCATTGGACAAGGCGGAAGCTTTTTCTTTTGAAGATGAAGGATGTCCCTTTCTGACGCAGCTTGAAATTTGGCGCGGACTCGCCCGGAAAAAACTCTGGGCGCAGCTTTTGGAACAAATTTATACTGACACACGCATAGAGGAAAAACTGAACGGCCCGTCTTATCTGCAGACGCTCGCGAAAATTCGTCAGATCGGTGATTATATCGTAAACGTACTTTATATGGAAGGCTGTTCCCTTGAAGAGGCAGCCCGGCATCTGGAAAACTTGCACGCGAAAGATGAAACCGCGGAACAGAATGCGGCGTATGTCGCAAAGGGAACGGATAAGGATGCTGTGCAGGTGATGACGATTCACGCATCCAAGGGACTCGAATTTCCAATAGTCATTGTTCCCGGTGGTTTTAAAGGGGAAGTTCAGGGAGCTTCCGTTTATTTACAGGATGATCCGGCAAACGGTGCGGTACTTCCCAAACGCCGTATTGTATTCGGACATAATGAGGCAATCACAAGCTCTGTCTATTCAGAATGGCACCGTCTTTTCTACGTCGCCTATACCCGCGCGAAACACCTTCTCATTCTGCCGAGGTATGAAACGGAGAAGAAGAGGTGCCCGGATGCCGTATTCATTGAACCGGCGATCGCTGATATTAAAAGTAAAATAGATGCAGGCGAACTTCCCGGCGATAACTTCCGGTTCTTTGAACCTTCGGGAAAAGCGCTTCCGGGCGGCGCATACGGCAAGACTTTTGCGGCGTATGAATCCTTGTTAAAGCAAAAACAAGCAGAGAGCGGCGCTCCTGTCAATGCGGCTCAAGTGGGGGCGGAGCTTTCCAGAATCAAGAAGCGTCCGCTGTATCAGTGGTGCACCTCCTATTCGCAGATTGCCCATTCCCCAGGCGCTGCGGCCCATTCCGAAGAAGGGCGCGCTCCCGACAAGGAAGAATCGCCGAAACCCGATGCGGAAATCGCATCCGTTGAAAATTCTTCCGATGATTGCAAACCGATGATCACCGACCCGACATTTCCGCGGGGCACGGGCGTCGGCACCGCAATCCATAGCGTGTTCGAACTGAGCGATTTCCCTGCCCTCGGAAATCTGCCGGAAGCGGAGTGTCTGGAAAACGGGGATCTCCGCGACCGCATCCGCGGCGCGTTCCTCGAAAACGGACTCGCTGTCGACAAACATCCGGACTGGATAAATGAAGTCGCGGGCCTCGTTCACCGCACGCTCAACGCGGCGCTCCCGGAAATCTGCGGCGGAAACCCAACGGGAAAGACGTTTCCGCTCAAGGAATTGCCCGGGGAAAATCGCCGCGCGGAGATGATGTTCCAGATGAACGGCAGCGAACGCTGGCTCTGTAAAGGCTTCCTGGACCTTGTATTCCGCCGTGTCTCGGGCGACGGCGTGGAACGCTATTCGATTCTCGACTGGAAATCGGATTCACTCCGCGCTTACGACGCGGATTCCATCGAAGCGCAGATCCAGAAGATGAACTATAATGTGCAGCGCGTCCTTTACTCTTATTTCCTGATCCGCTGGCTGAAGGGCTTCTTCCCCAAGGAAGAGAATGCTTCCATTTTTGAGAATCATTTCGGCGGCATTTACTATGTGTTCTTCCGCGGCTGTCAGAGCGGAAAGTCCGCCGGCGTTTATGCGAAGCCGTTCAAGGATTATGACGAACTTGAAACTTTGTACAAAGAAATTATCCAGGCGCCGATGAATAAAACAGCCGCTGGCCCGGAGGACAAAAATGAACTTTGATGAATTTGTAAAAAATCTGGAAACGGTCCGCGGAATTTCTCCGCTCACGGAACGGATATTGAAGGAATTGCGGGGATTTTGCCCGCAGCTCACGGACGATGCCTTGATTTATCTCGCATTTCTCCTCACGTTGGAACGGGACGGAAATACGCTCGTCTCCCTGGATGCAGATGCGGCTTTTAAAAGATGGCGTGGTAAATGGTCTGCGCTCCGCCTGATGATGCAGGCGCACACGGTTTCGGAAATACCGGAAGAACTTCCCGGAATCAAGGAATCTTTCGCTGCTGCGGTTCAGGGAATTACCGGTGGAAAGTATCCAGAAATCATCGGCGGCTCCGACGCCTCCGTTCCCTTCATCATCGGTGAGAACATCGACGGCGGGGCGTGCCTTTACATACAAAAATATTTTTCCGCGAAACTCATCATTGAACGCAAAATCAAGGAACTTTTCGCCGAGGGCCGGAAAAGCGTCCCTGAATCAGAAATCCGGGACATCCAAGGCGAAGTCCTCCGCGTCACCGGAAACATCAAACTCGCGGAAGAGCAGGCTCTCGCGATTGCGCGCGGCGTCTCGGATAATCTCATCATCACGGGCGGACCAGGGACCGGAAAAACGACGGTCGTCTTCTTCATTCTCCGTGCGCTTCTTAAAAAAGCGGAATACCGGAATTATTCCGTGTACCTCGCCGCTCCGAGCGGAAAAGCTGCGGATCGTATGCAGGAAAGCATCGGCAAGAGCCTCGCTTGCGTCACCGCGGGGGAGCGTTCCGGCGCGGATGCCGCCGCCTATGAAAAAATATCCAGGTTCGAGGGCTCGACCATTCACCGGATGCTCAAATACCGCCCCAAGGACGGGATGTTCACGTACAATGCGGAACATCCTTTTCCGCGGGAATCCATCATCGTCATCGATGAAGCGTCGATGATCGATATCAGTCTTTTTGCGAGGCTTCTCGAAGCGATTCCTCAGGGGGCGCGTGTATTCCTCCTCGGCGACAAGGACCAGCTCCCTTCCGTGGACGCAGGCGCCGTGCTCGGCGAACTTCTTGCGCAAAAGGAGGAATCCGTGGTCGCGCTCACCGAATCCCGCCGCTTCACTGCCGATTCCTGCATCGGACGGCTTGCTCGCGCAGTGAATGATGCGGGCATGGCAAAGAGCGGAATCCAGGAGAAGTTTGCGTTTAAGCCGGCGGAAGGGGCGGCCTTCCCCGTGGGATCTGCGCTTCAGGAAGATGCGGTGAGCTTCTTTGAACTCCCTGCAGAATTCAAAAAGAAGGAGAGCGCAGTTCAGAAACTTGCAAAAAAGTGGGCCGCGTTTTATGCAGGCATTTCCGACGCTGCGGAAAAAGTCAGGGTCCCCGAAAGCCGCAAGGTGGACTCCGCCGACGGGGCTTGCAATGCTCTTTGGAAATATACGGAAATGGCGCGTATCCTGTGTGCGGAACGGAGTGGCGGAACAGGAATTTCGGCGCTCAATGAACTTGTGTGCTGTTCCGTGCGCCCGGAGAACGCAACGGCAGGCGCGCAGGAATCCTTCGTCGGCAAAATCGTGATGCTCAACCGCAATCAGGATGCGTACAAACTCTACAACGGGGATACCGGCGTGCTCGTGCCCTCTCCGCTAGGCCAGGGTAACGTTCCTTTCGTGATGTTCAAGAAAGGCGGAAACTTCGTGTTTCATTCGCTATCCGCATTCCCTGCGGAGGATATTGATACGGCGTTCGCCATCACGGTGCACAAGTCGCAGGGCTCTGAGTTCGGGAATGTGCTGCTGTTCCTGCCGGACAACGAAAATCATCCGCTTCTGACAAAGCAGATCATTTATACAGGCATCACCCGGGCAAAGAAATATTGCGCGATCGTTTCCAAAGAGGCGCTATTTCGGAAAGGTGTTACCCGCGTGCTCCCGCGCGACACCGGCATCGTAATCCGGTAATGCCCAGCCGTCACGTATGTTTGCGGCGCAATTATAACGTCATTGCGAGCCTTGCAACGCAA
>JBAYFD010000015.1:0-15744 GCA_041667365.1 Fibrobacteraceae bacterium
ATCGTAGGCGATGCCGCCCACGTCCGCCCATTCCCTTTCGACTTTAAATCCGAATTTGCCAGAAACGGCGTCGAGGACGCGCACGGCTTCTTTCATCACTTCGGGGCCGATTCCGTCGCCCGGGAGAACTGCGATCTTATAATTCTTGCTCATAAAAACCTCTGTGAAAATTGACGCCCGTAAAGGTAACAATTTTGCGCTTGTCTGTCCATTGGAATGCGGTGTGCCGCGGGGAAATTGCGTTAGCGGGCGTGACACGGATGTGCGGAGACTTTTGGCACAGGCAAAAGGCTCCGGCGCGGGCGGCTTGCGTGCGCCTGGATCTCCGCGTATGAATTTGTATGAAATGCGGAGCCGCCCGCGGTAGCACGCGACCGCCGCTTTCCGGGCGGAATGCAATGTGCGGCGGGAACGCCCGTAAGCCTTTGTTCTATTTGAATTCGCGCTCGCGGGGGTGGAACCGGCGGTGCTCTTCGCGGATGAATTCGCGGTCGAGGTGCGTGTAGATCTGTGTCGTGATGACGCTCGCGTGCCCGAGAAGCTCCTGGAGGACGCGGAGGTCCATGCCGGCTTCGAGGCAGTGCGTCGCGAAGGAGTGGCGGAAGGTGTGCGGCGTGACGTGCTTCGTGAGTTGCGCAGTGTGCTTTTGAATGATTTTCCAGGCGCCCATGCGGCTCATTTTTTCGCCGCGCGCGTTGAGGATGACGCAGTCGATTTTCGGGTTCACGAGAGGGCGCCCTTCACGGACCCAGCGCTGCAGGTTTTCCTTGGCGAGGCTTCCGAGCGGGACGAGGCGTTCCTTGTTGCCCTTGCCGACGGGCGTGATCCATTCGTTGTCAAAGTCGAGGTGGGCGAGCCGGAGCCCGAGCGCTTCCGAGATGCGGAGGCCCGCGCTGTAAAGAAGCTCGAGGAGCGCCGTGTCTCGGAGCGGGTTCGGGGAGGTGTCGCGGATGCTCGCGTAGACGCTTTCGACCTCTTCCCGGGTGAGGCACGCCGGAAGGTATCGCCCGATTTTCGGGGGCGCGAGCAGCGCGTCCGTGGAGAAGTTGATGACTTTTTCCTGGAGCAGGTAGCGGAGGAACCCGCGGAGGCTCGAAAAGTGGCGGGCGACGGAGGTCGGGCTGTATTCGAGGTCCGCGGCGACGGAGTTCAGGAAATCGTCGAGCTTTTCGATGGTGAGGTCCGCGAGGGCAAGCTTCTTGTCATCGAGCCAGAAGACGAGGTGGCGGAGGTCTTCGCCGTAGCTGCGGATGGTCGCCCGGGAGAGATTGCGTTCCACTCCGAGGTGACTTAAATAGGCGTCCAGCCATTCTCCGTTCTGCATAGTTCAAAAATAGGTAGAAAAGGCCCGTTCCTTGCAAAAAAATGAGATTTTTTTGCGCTATCCCTTGACGGCGTGGTTTGCGTTTTTTATTTTTGGGCCGTTGGATGATTAGCTCAGTTGGTAGAGCAGCTGACTCTTAATCAGCGGGTCGCAGGTTCGATCCCTACATCATCCACTAAGGCCTCAAATCAAACGATTTGGGGCTTTTTCTTTGCCCCGGAGTGTTCATGAAAAAAGGCTCCTTTGCGGGAGCCTTTTGTCTTTGGTCTTTGCGCCGGGTTCAGTTCAGGATGAACTTCTGTGCGCCGTAGCCATCCGCCTGTACCAGGAAGAGTCCTTTGTAGCCTGCGGGGAGTTCCATTGATACCCGGGAAGCGTCCGCTTTTTGCGAAAGGAGGATGCGTCCGCGAGGGTCGATGATGCGGACTGCGGGGCGCGCCGTGCCGGGGAACGTGATGTTCAGCGTGTGTCCGTGAAGCGCGATGGAGAATGCCTGCGTGCTGCGCACGGGTCTGCAGGGGATGCCTGCGGCGGGCGTCTGCACTTCATCGTTGAGTGCAGCGAGCGCCATCAGGTACCATGTGGAGTGCGGCAGCCATTGTTCGATCCAGCGCCAGTTATCCCAGGTGTTTAAACCGAGAGCAGAAGCCGCGTCCCAGGCGATGCCGGAGCCGTCCGTGCCGCTTCCGGTGATTCCGTTCGCAATGCCGCCGGTGAGCGTCGTCGCATTGCTGGAGGAACCGGAATACCTGCCCGGATTTTTGGTGCCTTTCCCGTACATAAAGCAATAGCCGAACGGGTTCTTGCCCAGGATCCAGTCGAGCTGGTTTTCGGCGTAGCGCACCACGGAATCCGGCACGGTTGAATAGAGGAGTCTTGCCGCATAAACGGAAGCTGTGGAAAGCGAGGCGAGGCGCGCATTTTCGCCCTGCCACCAGTAACCGCTTTCATTGTCGTGAGGGATGAAGAAGCCGTCTTTGACGGAACTTCCTGTTTTGTATGTCTGGCGTGCATAGCCGAACGGATTTACAACTTTATCCGTAATCTGCAGAAGCCAGGAAAGGTGCGCCGCCATTGCCGTTTTGGCAGCGGTTGCCTGAGCCGCTTCCGGTTCAACTTCAAGGTAACGGCCGAGGGCGATGAGCGGAAGCCCGGCATCGCTTGCATGCCAGAAAGGGCGCGCGCCGGCATCGTCGGAATTGAAGTATCCGGCGGCGTTGAGCCTGCCTGCGAGGTGCTGCGCACGTTTGCGTGCCGCGGCGAGGTACGTCGTCTCTTTGGTCGCGTTGTAGAGTTCGGATGCGGCGAGGAGCGCCGTGTAATCGTCGATGATGTTTTCCGCTCCGTCATCGCAGTAGGCGCAGGTTCCGCCGATGGTCTGTTTGCTTTCCAGATGCGTGAATCCGCGCTCCGCGGCGGCGAGATATGCCGCGGAAGAGGAATCTCCGCCGACGCCCCATGTGGAGATGCGGGCGAGGGCCGCTATCGCCATGCCGCCGCCTTCGCGGTATGCCGTCTGGTAATTTGCGCTCTTTGTACCGTCGGAAGTGGAAAATGCGCATATCTGGCGCGTCTGATAACCCCAGCCGTCGAAAACGGTCATGTAGAAATAGCCGTCCGGATCCTGCATGCGGAGGAGAAAATCCGCGCCCCAGAGCGCTTCCGCCTGGGTGAAGGAATCCATATTGAGCGTTTTGAGTTCTGCGGGGATGCGGTCATAAGTGAAAGCGAGAGCCCATGTCGTAAGCGGAATCTGCTGGGGATTCAGGTAGTCGGCGTAGGATAGGTGCGAGAAGTATTTGCTTTCGTCGCCCGAGGCATCGTACCAGCCGCCGCGCACGTCGTGAGTGCCGGAACGTCCGCCGTAGTAAGAGATAGCAGCATCTTCATTCCATACGGACGCATCATCCGCGCGGTCCGCCCGGAAATAGCTGAGCACGGTCACGAGGGTGTTCGCCGCGAGTGCCTTCCCGGCGATGGTGATGCTTTTGGATGTCACGGCGGTGCCGTTTTCGGTCACTTGGAGCGTATAGACGCCCGGGGTTTTGAACGCGGAAAAATCGGCGACGTAGTATTTATCCGTCGTCCAGTTGTCAGGGACGGAACCGGCATCGAGCGTGCCCGAAAATACGGCGGATCCGTTCGAAAGCAGTGAAAAAGCGGAGCCGCCGAGTGCCGCGGAACTTTCGATGATCGCGGTCTTGGTTGCCGCGGAGTCGTAAGCGACCTGATTGTAATAAAAAGTCGCGGCGTTCGCCTGTGAGACGATGGCGAAGAAAAGTGCTGTAGTCCAGAGTTGAGTCTTCATGCTGAAAAAATATATTCTGCGCAGGAAAAACGGAAGCCCGGCGCTGGAAAGTGCTGTAAAATAAGTATATGCGTCCGTTTACGTCTGTGTCCATTTTTGCCGGGACTTTTTATTCTTGGCGCCAGTACGCCGTCCGGTCTGACCGCAAATCAATTTCCGGAATGATTTTCGCTTCCCTTATTAATTTGTATTTAATGCGACGAATATTTGCAAACGGAACCCGTTTTTGCTATCTTTTAAGCGCTTCAGCGGAGGCTTTGCCTGATGTCTAAAGAGCAAGAAGAACGCGATGACCGGATTCCGGTGACGATTCTCACTGGGTTCCTCGGCGCGGGAAAGACGACGTTACTCAACAGAATTCTTACGGGGAAGCACGGCCTGAAGATCGCCGTGATTGAAAATGAGTTCGGCGAAATCAGCGTGGATAACGAACTCATCGTCGGTTCCGGCGAAGAAATCGTCGAAATGAACAACGGCTGCCTCTGCTGCAGCATCCGCGGCGATTTGCTGCGCACATTGAACAAGCTCCTGAAATCCGGGCGCAAGCTGGACGCTCTCCTCGTGGAAACGAGCGGCATGGCGGATCCGGGGCCCGTTGCGCAGACTTTTTACAGTGAAGAATCCATCTATAACGGTTACCGCCTCGACGCCATCGTCACAATGGTGGATGCTCTGCACGTGCGGAAACAGGTCGGGCGGGACCATGAGGCGGAACGCCAGATCGCCTTCGGCGATGTCATCGTCCTGAATAAGGTGGACCTCGTCCCGGCGGAAAATCAGAATGAGCTCCGGAACTGGATCCGTTCTCTGAATCCAACGGCAAAGCTTCTCACGGCGGAGCATGCGGACGTGAAGCTTGAAGATATTTTCGGCATTCATGCGTTTGACCCGGAAACTGCGGTGCGTGTGGATCCGCATTTCCTGGAACAGGAATTTCCGTTCGAGGAAGCGCTGCTTCTGCCGGAAGGCGTTTCGGAATTCCGCTGCAGGCCGGGGGAACATGCGACGTTACATCTCTGCGCGCTTCCCGTCGATGTCACGGGAACGGAACCGGAAATAGCGCCTGCGGCGCGCAAGGCGAACGCGCTTTTCTGTGCCAATCCGCAGAGCGTGGATCCGAATGAATCCATGCCGGCGGGGACGCTTTGCATATTATCTCCGAATGCTCCGTGTAGCCGTTATATCTTGAATACGCAGGCCGGGAAGCGGTATGCCGTGTTCCTTGAACACGATCGCGAAGAGGCAGGCTTCGAGCTTCTGCGCGGTGCGGAAAAAGCCGAACCCGAATGGTCGCGAGAATTCGAGCGGATGCACCACCATTCTTCGGGGATTTCTTCCGTGAGTATCGAAAGCGCGGAGCCGCTTGATATGGACCGTTTCGAGGAATGGATGTCAAAGCTTCTGCAGACTCAGGGCGCGGATATTTACCGCACCAAAGGCGTCCTGTATTTCAAAGGGGAAAAGTCACGTTATGTCTTTCAGGGTGTTCAGGCAATCTTTGACTGCGTAGAGGACCGCCCGTGGGGAAGTGACGCGCCCAGGAGCCGCTTCGTGTTCATCGGCAAGGATTTGAACCGGAAGATGATTCTCGCCGGGTTCGAACGCTGCCAGTGCAAGTCTTATAAAAAATAAAAGCGTAAATGCGCTTTTTAAGATGATCCGAGAATGAGAAAGCCTCCGCTTTGTGCGGAGGCTTCGTCGTCCAGTTGTAGAAATATCAGCGGTGGAACTTTTCGAACGTTTTCTGGTGAGAAACCAGAATCGTCGCCGCGTGAAAATAGGCGCCGTCGAAAGCCAGGGAGTCATTGCCGGCGGAAAGCGTCACCGTCGCCGTTGCGTTCAGGGGGCAGTCGCTGGCCGTGGCATTGAGGTGGATTGTGTTCGTTCCAGAGATGTACCATTTGCCGTACATCGTTCCGCAGGCGGCTTCGGAATTCGTATTTCCGTTGGCGTCGGAATCGGAATTGGAGAACACCATCTCGAAGTCTTCTTCCGCGGTCGGTTCATCGGCGTGTTTTACGCTCAGAGTGAGGACGTCCGGCGAGCCAAAAGTAAACGCAGGTGTCGCGCCGATCAGCGCGTCCGAGCCTTTGACGTAGAGGCCGGGCATATACCAGGTGCCTTTCAGACAATTTTTAGAAAAGCCGTCGCTGCAATTCGCTCCGGAAGAACCGCTGCCGCTGTCGCTGCTGCAGGCCGTGAAAAAAGCCGTCGCTGTGACCGCGATGAATAAAAGTAACTTTTTCATATAAACTCCTCTATAATTATGCAACACAAAATATAACTCAAAAAAACAGCTGCTTCTGTAAATTTGCATAAAAAAAGGCTCCGCGAGTGCGGAACCTTTCTTAAAATTGGAGATCGCCTTATCTCTTTTTCTTGGCGTTCTTGACATCGGCCTTAGAATCCGCGGCCTTATTATCCTTCGCTTCTGCCTTGGGAGCCGGAGCGTTGCCGCGCACGTCGTTCATCTTGAAATTCACGTTCACTTCGGCTGTCTCCACCTTGGAGAAGAGACCGCCGTGATCGCGGAGCTTGAACGAGAATTCATCAAGGCCGTAGAAGCCCTTGTTCGGCGTGTAGAGGAAGGAACCGTCGCTGCCGCTCAGAGAAATTGTTCCGTTCTGGGGCTTGCTCACGAGGATCGCTTCGGCCGGGGTTTCGCCATCGGGGTCGGTGGCGCCGGACATAAGACCTTCGTTCTTGCCCACGCGGAGCTGTTCGCCTTCGCGGGTCTGATATGCCTGGGACATTGCGACCGGCGCATCGTTCACCGGAATGACGGTGAACTTCGCGCTTTCGGACTTGGAGGCGCCTTCAGGATCCGTCACCTTGAAGGTGATTGTTTCCGCAGGGCCGTTCCAGTTTTCGCGGGGTTGCTTTACCGTGATTTCATTGCGGATCTGATCATAGCTTACGAGCAGGTTTTTGTTGCCGCTGTAGGACCACTTCAGTTCATCGAAGCTGTTGTCCTTGTCGCGGGCATACTGATCAAGCTTGATCACGCCGATGATGCCGTGGTTGTCGTCTTCCTTGATGGTGAAGTCAGGGATGCTGCGCATTTCCGGAACGGCATTCACGTGCTTGACTTCGAAATTGACGTCGGCCTTGTCCTTTGCTCCGGCGGGGTCGCTTGCGATGAATGTGATTGTTTCCTTGCCGGACCAGTCCGGACGGTTCGTCTTCACGAGGGCTTCGCGGCCCGCGGTGATCGTCACGTCGAGGTGCTTATTGCCTGAAACAATCCACTTGATGTCACTCACCTTATTGTCTGGATCCTTGACGTAGTTGTCGAGGCGGATGGGCTTGAAGTTCGTGCCTTCGTTCGTCACCTGTCCTTCGATGGGGGAGACGACTGGTGCGTCGTTTACAGCCTTGACGATGTAGCGGACTTCAGTAGAGGCCTTGGCTCCGCTCGGGTCGAATACATTCACGGTAACGACATCGTTGCCGTTCCAGTATTTATCCGGAATGTCGGCGGTGAGCATGCCCTTGTCGCTGATGCTGAAGATGAGGCTGTGCTTTGCGGAAGACGGACGCCCTTTCACGAGCTTGCCCTTCTTGTCCTTCGTAGCCGGAGTCGCGTCATCAAGAGTCCAGCGGAGTTCTGCAAGCGAGTTATCCGGGTCGGAAACTTTCTGCGAGAAATCAACCGGAGCGAACGTCTGCTTTTCGGCGATGGCCTGCGGCACGACGCCCTTGATAGTCGGAGGATCGTTCACGGGCGTAACTTCGAAGTCAGCCTTGGTGCTGGCGGAGGCGCCGGACGGATCCGTGACCGTGAATGTCAGGGTTTCCTTGCCGTTCCAGCCCGGGGTCGGAGTCGAAATCATGGCGCGTGAGCCTCTGATGTCCACCTTGAGATCCTTGTTGCCGGAGACGGACCATGTGAGCTCATTCGGCTTGTTGTCCGGATCGGATGCTGCTTCGTTGAGCGCGACCGGCTCGAACTTGTTTCTTTCGGCGATCTTCTGACCGCTGATCTTGGAAATCACCGGAGGATCATTCACCGGAACGACGTTGAAGTCAATCGTCTGCACAGCCTTGCCGCCTTCAGGATCGGTGACCGTGAGTGTGAGCTTTTCGGAACCGTTCCAGTACTTGTCCGGAGTTTCGACGATGAGCTTGTTCTTGGCGTTGATAGACGCCTTGAGCTGGCGCATGCCGTTCACGGAGAACTTGAGCGAGGATATCGCATTGTCCGGGTCGCTCGCGATACCGGCGAGGTCGATCGGAGCGAAACGTTCCTTTTCCTTGATCGTCTGCGCCGGGATGGTCTTCATCACCGGTGCGTCATTCACGGATTCCACTTCAAAACGGGACGTGTAGGATGCCTTTGCTCCTTCAGGGTCGGTGGCCGTGAAGACGATGGATCGGGTGCCGTTCCAGTAGGCGGAGGGGAGTGCAATATGCGCTACGTGCTTCTCGTCAATGGTGACGGTCATGTCGTTCGCCGATGCCTTGGGCGCTTCAGCGACGGTGCCTTTCTTGCCCTTCTTGGCGGGCGCAGCGGCGGCACCGCCCTTGACTTCGGCGGTCCAGGTAAGCTGATCCTTGGAATTATCCGGATCGTTCACATAGTTATCGAGCGGAATGTCCTTGATCTTCTGCTTTTCCTTGATCTTCTGATCGGGAATGTCCTTGATGACAGGCGCATCGTTCACGGATGTGATTTCGTAGGTCACGTTCGTGGATGCCATTGCGCCCTTAGGATCCTTGACGGTCAGCGTGATCGTTTCCGGAGCGCACCAGAAGTAAATGTCCGGAGCGGATACGACGAGCTGATGGCTGCCGTTCACTTCCGCCTTGAGCTTCTGAGCGCCGGAGACGGACCACTTGAGCGTGCTCGCCTTGTCATCCGGGTCGGAAACATATTCGTCGAGATTGATTGGCTTGAACTTTTCCTTTTCCTTGATCTTTTGGTTCGGGAGAGCCTTGATCGCCGGCGGATCGTTCACTTCGGTCACTTCGAACGTCATCTTCTGGGAAGCCTTGCCGCCTTCAGGATCGGAAACCGTGAACGTCAGGTTTTCCTTGCCGAACCATTGCGGATCCGGAACGGCGACCGTGACTGTGTTGTCCTTGTTGGTGATGACCTTGAGGCCTTTGTTGCCGGTGATCGTCCATTTGAGCGAGGATTCGCTGTTATCCGCATCGGTCGCGAGAGTGGAGAGATCGATTGTCTTGAACTTGCCGCCTTCGCGGATGGTTTCGCCGGTCGGAGCCTTGTCGGAAATTTCCGGCAGGTCGTTCACGGAACGCACGGTGAAGTTAGCGGTCGATTTCGCGGATGCTCCTTCGGGGTCTGTTGCCGTGAAGGTGATGTTAGCGGAACCGTTCCAGTACTTGTTCGGAATCTGAACCGTAGCGACATGATTATTGTCGATGTTCACGGTCAGGTCCGAAGCGCCGCCTTTCTTCGAGGCGTTTTCGACTTTCGCTGTCCACTTAATGTCGCTGTTCTTGTTGTCGGCGTCCTTGATGAAATCGTCGAGCTTGATCGCGGCGAACTGCTTCTTTTCATCAATCGTCTGGCCTTGAATCTGACGTGTGAATTCCGGGACGTCATTCACGGATTCCACCGTGAACGTGACGGAACGGGAATCCTTCGCTCCTTCCGGGTCGGTCACTTCGAACTTAATCGTTTCCGCGCCGTTCCAGTAGATGTTCGGCGTGGTGATCGTCGCCCTGTGAGCGCCGTCCACCATGACCTTGAGGTCCTTATTGCCGGAGACCGTCCACTTGAGCTTCTCGTTCGGGTGGTCGAGATCCTGGACATAAGCGTTCAGATCGATCTGCTTGAATGTCTGTTTTTCCTTGATCGTCTGGTTCGGAATGTCTTTCATCACAGGGGGATCGTTCACGGATTTGATCGTGAAGGCGACGGTTTGTTTAGCTGATGCGCCTTCCGGATCGCTTACGGTGAACGTGATCTTTTCCGCACCGTTCCATAGTTTGTTCGGCTGCGTCACGGTCGTTTCGCCGTTCTTCGCGATGTTGACCTTGAGGTCTCTGTTGCCGGTGATCGTCCACTTGAGTTCGCTGAAAGCGTTGTCCGGATCGTTCACGAGTTCCGCAAGGTTGAATGCGGCGAACGATTCCTTTTCATTGATCGTCTGATCGTTAAGCTTCTTGAAGGACGGAGGATCGTTCACGGACTTGACCGTGAAGAGCGCCGATTCCGTGGCTTTTGCGCCTTCCGGATCGGACACCGTGAACGTGATAAGATCTGCACCGTGCCAGTATTTGTCGGGGATGGCTATTGTCGCGACCCGTTTGTCGTTCATTTGAACGGACAGGCCGGTTTTGTAACCTTTCGGTGCGCCGGGGGCTGGTTTCACGTCAAAGCCCCAGGTCAGCGTCTCTTTAGTGTTGTCCGGGTCGTTCACGAAATCGTCCAGATTTAGGGTCGTGAATGTTCCTTTTTCGTTGATGGTCTGATCGTTGATTTTTTTCGTGAATACAGGAACGTCATTCACGGATTCAACGGTGAAGGTCGCCGTGCGGGAGTCTTTCGCACCGGCGGGGTCGGAAACTTCGAACTTGACTGTTTCGCTGCCGTGCCAGTACTTGTCCGGAATCTGGATGTTCGCGACGTGCTTACCGTCGATCGTGATCTTGAGATCATTGTTGCCGGAGACCGTCCACTTGAGCTTTCCGTTGTCGTCATCAAGGTCCTTGACGAAATCGTCGAGGGCGATGGCCTTGAATACCTGCTTTTCCTTGATCGTCTGGTTCGGAATGTCCTTCATGACCGGAGGATCGTTGATGGATTTGACATTGAATGTCGCCGTCTGGCGGGCGGAAGCGCCTTCCGGGTCGGTCACCGTGAACGTGATTTTTTCAGTACCGTTCCAGAGTACGTCCGGGGTAAGAATCGTCGCTACGCCGTCCTTGATGGAGACTTTGAGGTCTTTATTGCCGGTGATGTCCCATTTGAGCTTGTCGAAGGCGTGATCCGGGTCGCTTGCGAGTTCCGCGAGATTGATCGTCTGGAATGCCTGCTTCTCATCGATGGTCTGGGATGCGATTTCCTTGAGTGTCGGAGGATCATTGATGGACTTGACGGTGAATGTCGCCTTAGAGGTCGCCTTCGCGCCTTCCGGGTCGGTGACGGTGAACGTGATGTCATCGGAGCCGTTCCAATACTTGTCCGGGATGACGATCGTCGCGTTCTGCTTCGCGTCCATGTTCACTGTGAGACCGGCCTTCGTGCCCTTGGGGGAACCGGCGGCGGGTTTCACGTCAAAAGTCCAGGTGAGTTCTTCGGGCTTGTTGTCCGCGTCCTTCACGAGTTCGCCGAGCTTGACCACGGCGAACTGTTTCTTTTCATCGATGGTCTGATCAGTCACTTCCTTGAGGAATACCGGAGGGTCATTCACGGATTCCACCGTGAAGTTTGCCGTCTTTTCATCGGAAGCGCCTTCCGGGTCCGTCACCTTGAACGTGATCGTTTCCGAGCCGTTCCAGTATTCATTCGGAAGCTGGAAAGAGGCAACGTGGTTCCCGTCGATGTTGACCTTGATGTCCTTGTTACCGGAAATGGTCCATTTGAGCTTTTCAATCGAATGATCCGGATCATTTACGATGGCACCCAGGTTGACGGGCTTGAACTGCTGCTTTTCCTTGATCGTCTGATCCTTGATTTCACCGAGGACCGGAGGATCGTTGATGGACTTGATGGTGAACGTCGCCTTGGTCGTCGCCTTGCCGCCTTCGGGGTCCGTAGCGGTGAAGGTGAGGACTTCGGAGCCGTTCCAGTAGAGGCTCGGAGCCTTGACCGTGACTTCGCGGGTCTTGGTGTTGACGTTTACCTTGAGTTCCTTGTTGCCGGTGACTTCCACTTTGAGCGTGGAGATGTCATTATCCGCGTCGGAAAGGAATTCGTCGAGAGTGAAGGAACTGAATTCCGCCTTCTCGTCCACGGTCTGGTCCGGAATCTTCTTGAATACGGGGAGATCGTTGATGGACTTGACGGTGAAGTTCACGTCCTGCTTCGCGGACGCGCCTTCGGGGTCGGAGACCTTGAACGTCGCGATGACGGAGCCGTTCCAGAGGGAATCCGGAATTTCGATCGTCGCGATGTGCTTTTCATCGATGTTCACATTGAGGGTGCCGGTTTCCGGCATCTTGCCCTGATGCTTGACGTTGACTTCCCAGGAAAGTTCTTCTTTCTTGTTGTCCGCATCGTTGACGAAATCATCGAGATTAATTTGTGCGAACTTCTTTTTCTCATCGATCGTCTGCGAAGGAATTTGCTTCACGAGCACCGGCACGTCATTTATGGAATTGACGGTGAATGTGGCCTGCGTTTCCGCGGAGGCGCCATCGGGATCCGTGACTTTGATGTTGAACGTTTCGGAGCCGTTCCAATACTGGTTCGGAATGAGTACGCGTGCTTCCTTGCCGGCGATCTGGAACTTGAGGTCCTTGCCGCCGGTGATGTCCCACTTCAGCTGTTCGATCTTGTGATCCGGGTCCTTTACGTATTTTTCGAGGTCGATGGGCTTGAATTGCTGCTTCTCATCCACCGTCTGATCGGGGATCTGGCCGATGAATTCAGGAGGATCGTTCACGGACTTGACCGTGAAGCTTGTATTGAAACTTGCGCTTGCGCCGTGCGGATCGGTCGCCGTGAAAGTGAATGTCTCCGCAGGGCCGTTCCAGAATTCGTTCGGAATCTTGACCGTGGCTACGTTGTACTTGTCTATCGAGACCTTGAGGTCCTTGCCGCCGGAGACGCTCCATTTGATCTTGCTTACGTCGTCATCGACGTCGCTTACGAGGTCGCCGAGGCTGATCGTCTCAA
The DNA here is from genome assembly GCA_041667365.1 of Fibrobacteraceae bacterium. Taxonomy (GTDB): domain Bacteria; phylum Fibrobacterota; class Fibrobacteria; order Fibrobacterales; family Fibrobacteraceae; genus JBAYFD01. Next base: position 12,442 of record JBAYFD010000015.1, read on the forward strand.
ACTGCTGCTTTTCGTCGATCGTCTGATCGGGAGCTTTTTGGACGATAGGAGCGTCATTTACGGACTTGACCGTGAATGTCGCCGTCGTCTTGTCCGTGGCAAATTCGCCGTCGGTCGCCGTGAACGTGATCTTCGCCGCGCCGTACCAGTTGGTATCGGGGGTGGTGATCGTTGCGATGCGGTCCTTGCTGATTTCAACGGTGATGTCGCCGTCGGCCTGTTCCTTGCCGAACGGAGTCACTTGTGCGTCCCAGGTGATCTGTTCCTTGGGATGATCCACGTCGGAAACGAAGTCATCGAGCTTGATCACGGTGAACTTCTGACCTTCATCGATGGTCTGATCCGGAATCTTAGTGACGACCGGAGGATTATTCACCGAATTGACCGTAAACGTAACCGTTTCTGAACCGGACGCGCCCTTGGGGTCCGTCGCCGTGAATGTGAGGTCTTCCGTGCCGTTCCAGTACTGATTCGGCGCCTTGATCGTCACGACGTGATTCGTCGCGATGGAAACCTGCAGATTTTTGTTCCCGCTGATCTGCCAGCGGATCGTCGCCGGCTTGTCTTCCGGATCGGAGACGTAATCGTCGAGCTTGATCGCCGCGAACGACTTGCCTTCGTCGATATCCTGTCCCGGAATGCCGTTGACGGACGGCGCGTTGTTTTCCTGCTGAGCGGCGGCCTGCTGTTGTGCAGCAGGAGCAGCCTGTTGTGCCTGAACTGCAGCCACGGTGATGAGGCTTACGCCTGTCGTAATGGCGAGTGCGGTAACGGTAGTTTTGAGTCTATTCATTTACGATCTCCCATGGATCCCTTTCTGTTTTTGCACCGGACCGGATAGTGAGGTTCAAAAGCAAGTATCACACATCACACGCCAAACTGTAAAAAATTTTACAATATGACGCAATAATGGCTCAAATATAGAGTTTTTAATTTGATTTGCGCCGATTTTTCACAAAGAAAAGCGGATAGATCTTTTGCCATTTTTTTATCATTTTCAGGGAAATATTCGTTAAGTCGTTGATTTTTAAACAGATACAGAATTTAATCCATGAACTCGTCCGATTCGGAAAGATCCGCTTTTTTGGAGCAGTAATTGAATGGACATTTATTTCTTTTTGCTTGCCGATATCTGTATTTGAACTGCTTTTTGCCGTGCGGGAATCTTTCCTTTTTGCTTTTTTTTAGAATAATTTATCAGCAAAAGTGAGAATTTGTTTACAGAGATGAAACTTTTCAAGAACCATTATGACTCACCGTTCGGCGGCATTACGCTCGGAAGCGACGGAAAATCCCTGACCGGCCTGTGGTTCGACGGGCAGAAGTATTTCGCGGATGTTCTTACAAATGAAAGCGAAAACAGGGAACTACCCGTTTTTGCGGAAACGGCGCGCTGGCTCGATATCTATTTCGGCGGTGTCGTCCCTGATTTCACGCCCCCGCTTGCGGTGACCGGCTCGGATTTCCGCAAGTCCGTCTGGAAAATTCTGATGAAGGTTCCTTACGGCGAAACGGTGACTTATGGACAAATTGCGAGGGAGGTTGAGCGAATGTCGGGATTGAAGAAGATGTCCGCGCAGGCGGTGGGCTCTGCTGTCGGGCACAACCCCATCTCGCTTATCATCCCTTGCCACCGCGTCATCGGGGCTTCCGGAAGCCTTACGGGATATGCCGGGGGGTTGAAAATCAAGGCGAAACTGCTTGCGTTCGAGAGTGCGGGTAAGTACAAATAAAAGAAGGAGCTCCATCACGGAGTTCCTTTTCTAAATCAGGCGGGAACATTTATTCCCATTCTATCGTTCCGGGCGGCTTGTGCGTCACATCGTAATAGAGCGAGCCCGCACCGGCGTCCTTCACGGATTTCCAGAGCTCCTGCAGCAGGTTCTTGTCGATTTCCGCGAAGTTCGCGGTCATCGCCTCGGTACTGTTGACCGGGCGCATCACGATGCAGGGCCTGCCCGCGATGCGGAGGGGGAGGAGAACGACGGGCATCTGCCAGATCCGCTCGTAAAGACCGTGCGCCTTTAAGAACTTCATGCAGATATCGTCAAACTTGCGGAGTGCATCGAAATTCGCGCGTTCCGCGTACTGCGGCACGAGTTCCGGGGCTTCATCGCTCACGGAACCTACCTGCCACACCGTTCTGTTAATTTGCTTGAAACGGTTCGCGATTTCCGTGGCGAATTTTTCGCAGTCCTTCCACGGAAGTTCCGGAGTCGTAAGGAGGAACGGCTGCGCATAAGTGCGCCCGTCGCCCTGAACGCCCACGCTGCGGATGGGAAGGACCCTGCCCGCGATTTTGTTCTCTGCGAGGTAAGCGTCAAAGCCCGGCACGGAAGAATTTCCGCCGAGTGCTTTTTTGCCGTCGCTGCACAGAAGACGTACGCCGAGGCCCGGCCCTGGAAAGGGGTGGCGCCACACGAGGTCGTGGGGGATGCCGAGCTCTTCGCCGAGCAGCCGGACTTCGTCCTTGTACAAATCTGCGAGCGGCTCGAGGAGCCGCCCCTGTTCCATCAGTTCAAGCACTTCCGGCACGCGGTTGTGGTGCGTCTTTATTTTATCCGCATTCTTCGTCCCGCCACTTTCGATCGTATCCGGGTAGATCGTCCCCTGGGCGATCATCCATTCCGCGGGGTCGAGCGACAGGCGCTTCATTTCCTCGTCCTTTACGACGAGGAACGTGCGGCCGATGATCTTGCGCTTCTCTTCGGGAAGGGTCACGCCCTTGAGCGCGGAAAGAAAGCTTTCAGAAGCGTCCACCACGCGGAGGTTCTTCATGCCTTCTTTTTCAAGGAACGCGGTCACGTTCGCGGATTCGCCAAGGCGCATCATGCCGTTGTCGATGTGAAGTCCGAGCACATTTTCGCTCCCGAGCACTTTGTTCAGAAGGACGAAAGCGACCGTGCTGTCCACGCCGCCGGAAACGAGGAGAAAGACCTTGCGCCTGTGCGCCTGTTCACGGATTCGCTCCGAGATGAGGGGCAGGTAGCTCTTCATGTTCCACGATTTTTCGCAACCGCAGATGTCAATGAAGTTTTCAAGGATCTTGTTCCCGAACTTACTGTGCGTGACTTCAGGGTGGAACTGAATGCCGTAGACGTTTTTTGACTCGCAGGCGACCGCCGCGGTCGCGCAGTCCTTCGTCATCGCTATCACGCGGTAGCCTTCCGGGAGCTTCGAAACCATGTCGCCGTGGCTCATCCACATCGGGCTTTCCGCGGGGAGTCCCTTCAGCAGCGCGCAGGCGGAATCCTTCACCTGAAGGTCCGCGATGCCGTATTCCTTCACCTTGCCCGGTTCCAC